>DATAIB010000155.1:0-7772 GCA_036262855.1 Candidatus Limnocylindrales bacterium | reverse complement strand
GCAATCGCGCGTTCTTCCTGCAGGCCCGCGAGGGCGCGCGGGTCGTGAGCGTCGCGCTCGAAAAGGCCCAGGTCGCCGTCCTCGCTGAGCGCCTCGGCCTCCTGCTGACCGAGCTCGGCCGGCGCGGTGTCGCCGATCCGGCCTCCGAAGCGGTCGAGCCCGACGAGAAGCCCCTCGACGAGCCGCTCAACGAGGCGTTCCGGGCCACGACGTTGACGCTGGGCTGGGACGTCGATAACGAGCGGATCCTGATCGAGGCGCGCTCGCAGAGCGACGCGGATGACGAGGCCGAGGCGGACGAGATCGCCGACATCGACGACGAGGACGAGGACGGACCGGACCTCCTGCGCGTCCGCCTCAGCGCCGGCGCGGCGCGCACCTTCGTTGAGCGCGCGTTCCGCGTGATCCGCGCCGGCCGCCCGCCGTGCCCGCTGTGCGGCAACCCGCTCGACGCGACCGGCCACATCTGCCCGCGGAAGAACGGCCACTATCTCAACTGATCCCGAGCCGGCGCCCGATCCGGCACCGGCTCCCCCGCCCGCGGCCTTGGTCGGCGAAGCGCTTCGAACCGGCGAGCTCGAGGTCCTCGGGGGCCTCGTCGGGTCCACCAACAATGCGATGGTGGTCCGCGTCTGGCCGAACGGTACGCATCCCTCGGCCTTCGGCGGCCCCTTGCACGAGTCGGATCTCCTCGGTGTCTGGAAGCCGACCATCGGTGAACGTCCGCTGTTCGACTTCCCGCTCGGGACGCTGACGCGCCGGGAGGTTGCGGCCTACCTGGTCTCGGAGGCGACGGGCTGGTCGATCGTGCCGCCCACGCTCCTGCGCGACGGCCCGTACGGCGAAGGCATGCTCCAGCTCTGGATCGACATCGACGCGGACGCCGATGTCATCGACATGGTCAACAACGCCGATCCGCGGCTCCGGCGCATCGCCGTGCTGGACGCGGTCCTCAACAACACGGATCGCAAGGCGGGCCACCTCCTGCCCATCGAGGGCGGCCACGTGCATGCCGTCGATCACGGCGTGACCTTCTCAGAGGAGCCGAAGCTCCGAACGGTGCTGTGGCACTGGGCGGAGGACCCGTTCGACGCCGAGGAGGTGGAAGCGCTTGAGCGCGTCCGCGCGTCCCTGGGGACTGCGGCCGACCCCGGGCCGCTCGCCATCGAATTGGCCGAGCTGCTGTTCGTCGATGAGATCGAGGCGACACGCATCCGGGTCCAGGAGCTCCTCGCGGCAGGCGTCTTCCCCGTCCCGAGCCCGGACTGGCCCGCAATCCCGTGGCCGCCCGTCTGACGCGGGCTGCGGAGGGGTACGCAGCGGCGCCTCGCTCCTAGCGGTGATCCCCGTGGTGCGCAGGTTGGTGGGCGGAATGGATCGTCGCGTGCCCGAGGCCCCGAGCGATCAGCCAGCGGTTCACAGGCAAGGTGACGACGAACGCAACGACGAGCGATAAACCGAGGCTCCCCCAGAACAGCCCGTCGAGCAGGCCCGCGGCCATCGCGCCCGGGATCGCGAGGACGATGAGGTTGTCCATGACCTCCATCGTGGTGATCGAGACGGTGTCCGCCGCGAACGCCGCACGAAGCGCGTCGCGCACCGACAGCCCGCCGGCCAGCAGGGGCCGCATCGTCAGGCCGTAGCCGAAGACGAACGACAGGACGACGGCGAGGAGGATCGACGGCAGGTCGTGCCAGTTCAGCGCCGTCGCGATCACGAGGCCGAGTACCTCGCCGATCGCGCAACCCGTCAGGCAGTGGATCGTTGCCTGCAACGCGGTTTGGTTCAGCGATGGTGCGGCTCCGGTGTTCATACTCCCGGGGAGTATATAAGGCCGAGCCCGACGGTTCCCGGCGGATGTGGGTCGGGCATCATGCGGACGTGGCGGACCACGCGCTCGCGATCGATGTCGGGACGCAGAGCGTCCGCGCCCTCCTGTTCGATCCCGCGGGGGACCTCGTCGCCATGGGCCGCGTGGCGGTCGAGCCATACGTATCGCCGCAGCCCGGTTGGGCGGAGCAGGACCCCGAGGTCTGGTGGGCCGCGATCGGCGAAGCCTGCCGCAAGCTCTGGGCGGCGGCCGCCGCGCTCCGCACGCCCGTCGGCGCGGACGTCGTCGCCGGCGTCGCACTGACGACCCAGCGCGTCACGCTCGTCGTCGCCGACGAGAACAACAAGCCTCTTCGGCCGGCCATCGTCTGGCTGGACCAGCGTCGCACCGAGGGCCTCAAGCCGGTCGGCGGCTTTTGGGGTTTGGCGTTTCGTGCCGGCGGCGTCCGCGAAACCGTCGCGCGCTTCCAGGCCGATGCCGAAGCGAACTGGATCGAGCGCTTCGAGCCGGCAGTCTGGAAGCGGATACGGCGCTACGGCGTGCTGTCGTCCTGGCTTACCGCGCGCCTGACCGGCGAGTGGGTCGATTCGACCGCGAGCCAGGTCGGGTACCTCCCGTTCGACTTCAAGCACTCGCGCTGGGCAAGCCGGCTCGACTGGAAGTGGCAGGTCGCGCCCTTCAACCGGGACTGGCTCCCGAAGCTCGTACCGCCGACCGGCAAGCTCGGCGGCCTCACGCCCGCCGCCGCCGCGCACCTCGGCGTCGCTGCCGGCATGCCGTTGATCGCCGCGGCCGGCGACAAGCAGTGCGAGGCACTGGGCGCGGGTGCCGTTCGCCCAGAGATCGCAGCGCTGTCGTTCGGCACGACCGCGTCCCTCGGGACGACCCACCGCAAGTACGTCGAGGCGATCCCGCTCGTGCCGCCCTACCCCGCCGCGGTGCCCGGCGCCTGGTTCGTTGAGCTGCAGGTGCTGCGCGGCTTCTGGATGGTCGAATGGTTCAAGCGCGAGTTCGGGTCCTCCGAGATCGCGCGCGCCGCCGGGCTCGACGTCCCGCCCGAGGCGCTGTTCGAGGAGCTGCTCGCTGCCTCATCGCCCGGTGCGAACGGCCTGATGCTCCAGCCGTACTGGATGCCCGGAGTGCGCTATCCCGGTCCGGAGGCGAAGGGCGCGGTGATCGGCTTTGGTGACGTACACGGTCGGGCGCACGTCTACCGCGCCATCCTCGAGGGCCTCGCATATGCGCTCCGTGAGGGCGCGGAGCGAACGGTCAAGCGCAGCGGCGTGCCGATCCGCGAGCTGCGCATCTCCGGTGGCGGCTCGCAGTCGCGCGCCGCGGTCCAGCTCTTCGCCGATGTGTTCGGCTTGCCGGCGTCGCGGCCGCACACGCACGAGGCGGCGGGCCTCGGTGCAGCGATCGACGTCATGCTCGGCCTCAAGGTCCACGCCGATCCCGACGACGCGGTCGCGGCGATGGTCCGCGTGCTCGATCGATTCGAGCCCGATGTCTCGGCCAACCGAACGTACGAAGACCTCTACCGCTCGGTCTACCTGCCGATGTACGACCGCCTGAAGCCGCTCTACCGCGAGATCCGCCGCATCACGGGCTACCCGCCGGCGGACTGAGGAAGTTCAGGCCTCGTCAGCCGAGGTCATGGAACGGCGGAGCCGAGGAGCGAAGCGAGCGCACGCGGCTGTGCGTGAGCGAGCACCGGAGGCGACAACGCATCCAGGGCCCGGCTGGCGAGGCCTAGGCCCTGACCTCCTGGCGCATGAAGCGGATGTAGGCGACGACAAAGCAGGCGACCGTGAGCGCGAATAGCAGGACGATCTGCGGGATGACGATCTCGAGGCTCTTGTCAAACGGGAGGACGCTCGAGATCTGCTGCGCGGCCTGCGAGCTGTAGATGTCCGAGTAGCTCACGCTCGTGGCGGACGGATTGAGCAGCGCTGCCGAGGCCTCGGAGTACACCGTGCCCGGCAGGAGCCTCTGGAGCCACTGCAAGGTGCCCAGCGCCTCCGCTTGCGTGCTCGCGCCGCCGGCCAGGTACTGGCCGACGAGACCGAGCAGCAGCGGGCCGATGAACGGCATCGCCACGAACAGCCATGCCCCGAACCCGATGAGCGCCGACGTGGCGGCTCGCCGGACGACGACCGACAGCAGCATGCCGAATGCCAGCCACAGCGCGACGTACAGGATCGTCACGGCCAGCCAGAGGACGAGCCGGACGATCTCGTCGAGGCTGGGCATGATGCCCAGGCTGACCATGCCGTAGCCGGAGATCACGAGGACGACGATCGTCAGCGCGAGCGCGATCGCGGCGAGGCCGCCCGCGAATTTGCCGTTGATGACGTCATCGCGGTGAATTGGCTGCGAGACGAGCCTTGGCAGGGTGCCCTCATGGCGCTCGCCGTTGACCGAATCGAAGGCGAAGGCGATCCCCAGGAGCGGCGCCGCCATGGCCACGAATGCCTGCACGGTGAACGAGATCGGCCCGAGGTCGATCCCCTGCGGCTGGATCGTGAACAGCGCGAGGAAGACCGCGCGCAGCTGGCCGGCCGCAGCGAGCTCGTTCACGACGGCCGCCGCGGAGTGGAGGTAGTTGGCAGCGAAGAACAGCGGCACGACGGCCGCGACGCCGAGCACGAGCAGGATCACGTAGAGCCGGACGCTCAGCAGGTGGTCGGCGAACTCCTTGCCGGCGATGGTGATCCAGCCGGGCCGGAGCTTCGGGCGATTCACGACAGGTCGTGCAACGGGCGCCATCGCGGTGGATTCAGCGGTCATGCAGCGGCTCCTCGCTGTCCTGCCAGGCCGGTTGCCTGCAGGGCCCGGCGGTAGATGTCGTCGAGCGAGGGCGCCACCTCACGGATGGAGCTGAGGCGGAGCCCCTTGGCCAGCGACGTTCGGATGAGCTCCTCGCGCGCCTTCGCAGTCGCATCACGCGGCTGCGTGAACACGACGAAGGGCTCGGATGGGCTGGACGGTGGAAGGACGCTCGAAACGCCCGGGATCGAGCCAAGCGTCTTCGACGTCTCCGCGTATGCGCCGGGCTCGAGGCCCTCGAAGCCGACCTCGATGCGAGCCGATTCCTCGCCGAACTGGTCGGCGAGCTCGGCGACGGTGCCGACGCCGATGAGCTTCCCGGCGGCAAAGATGCCGACGCGGTCGCACACCGACTGGACCTGCGCGAGCAGGTGGCTCGACAGCAGCACGGCGAGGCCGCGCTCGCGAACGAGGGCCCGGAGCATGTCGAGGATCTCGATGACGCCGATCGGGTCGATCGCCGTCGTGGGCTCGTCGAGGATGAGGATCTCCGGATCCTTCACCAGCGCATCGGCGATGCCGAGGCGCTGCTTCATGCCGCGCGAGTACGTCTCCACCTTGGAATCCGCGCGATCCGACATCCCCACGTGCTCGATCGCTTCGCTGATCTTGGCTTCCGCCGCGGCGCCGGACAGGCCGTTGAGCTTGGCGGTGTAGCGAAGGTTCTGGCGACCCGTCATCCCGTCATAGAAGCCGACAGCGTCGGGCAGGTAGCCGACGCGGCGCTTGACCTCGATGGGGTTGCGCGCCGGGTCGAACCCGGCCACGCGCGCCCCGCCGCTCGACGGCTCGGTGAGCCCGAGGAGCATCAGGATCGTGGTGGTCTTGCCCGCGCCGTTCTGCCCGAGCAGGCCGAAGATCTCCCCGGCTCGCACCTCGATGTCGAGGTGGTCGACGGCGACGATGGTGTCGTAGCGCTTCGACAGGCGCCGGGTGACGATCAGCGCCGAGGGATCGATCGGCGCCCGCTCCTGGTCGCGCTGTCGGGCGCGGCCCTTGCGGGCCACGCGCCGATCAGAGACGGTCATCGATCAGCGCCGGCCGTAGCGGCGGAACGCCCAGTACAGGCCACCGATGGCGATGAGGAAGATGGCGATCCCGAGCAGCGTGCCCACGATCGACGGATTGACCGTGAAGCGGATGTCGACCTCGTCGCTGCCCTGGTCACCGCGAGCGGTGAACTTCAGCGGATAGTCGCCCGCGACCGCATCGGCCGACGGCGTGATCGTGGCGGTGATCGTCACCGTCTGGCCGGCACCGATCGAGTCGATCTTCTCCTGGTCGAACGTCGCCTTCCAGTTGGTCGGCAAGGTGCTCGTCGGCACGACATTCGTGATCGGCGCGGTGCCGGTGTTCTGGATCGTGAGCTGCTCCGTCATCGCCGTGCCGGCATTGCCGTTCGCGGCGAGGTTCGAGTTCGGCGTGGACAGCACCATCGAGTAGCTGCCCGTCACGTCGACGCTCAGCTGGACCGGGTACTGCTTGCCGCCGATCGTCATGACGACCGCGATCGGGTAGCTGCCCGCCGGCGCGTTCTCGGCCGGCGTGACCTTGACCGCGGCGTTCGATGCGCCGCCGGCCTTGACTGTGCCGTTCACGGCGGTGGCCGAGCCGGTCAGGGTCACGTCCGTCGTCCAGCCGGTCGGGCCCTCGGCCGTGCCGGTGAACACGAGGTCCTCGGGCGTCTGGTTGGCGATGTTCAGGTTGAACGTGAAGCTCTGGCTGGAGGTGCCTCGCTGCTCGGGGAAGTCCGGCTTCACGGTCACGATTCCGCCGGCGTTGGCCTCGACCTTGATGTCGACCGGCAGGGTCACCGTCGAGCCGCCGTCGTTCGCCGTGACCGTGATGGTCGTGGTGCCCGTCGCATCCTCGGGGACGTCGACATCGAGTCGAACGGTCGTCGCGTCGGTCCCGTTTGTCTGGACCGCACCGACGACGAAGCCGCCCCCGTGCAGCCCCGCCGTCCACGACGACGGGACGCCGCTGAGCGAGAGGTTCACGCGCGCGGAGTTCGACGTCTTGATCGCGAGGTCGAAGGCGACCTGGCTCCCGGGGCTCACCGTGACCGATGGAAATGGCGTGGTCATGGTCAGCCCGGCGGCAAGGGCCGCGGGAGCGAGTGCGGGCAGCAGGCCGAACGCAAGCGCGAGCGACAGCAATCCCCGACGACGCAGAGATGACACGGAGTGAGGCCTCCTCAAACGGACGGTTCGTGTGGTTCGAGCGGTCCCGACGCTGGCCGGGAAGACGCGGTTCCTGGGGCGGGCCGCGCGCTCGTACCACCGAGATGCTAGCGCCCGTACTTTGGCAGCGCCCGGGAAGGCGCTGCAACTACGTTTCGCTTGATGATCGGTTGCGATTCTTCAACTCTCATGAGAAGAGGTCACGGGACCTTCGGGCCATTTCGCGGGCGCGGCAAACGAGGCGAGCATTTGACAGGGTCGGTCGAAAGGCCGCATCCTCGTCGTCGTCAAGAGAAGCCACGCAGAGGACGCAGGTCAGAGCATCGACCGAGTCAAGGAACCGGATCGACCCGCTCCCGCGTCTGTGAGGCACGCAACACATCGCTCCATCGCCCAACCCGCGATGAGCACCAGGACCGCCGGCCGGCACATACCGCCAGGCTCGCGGCCAAGAGGAAATCGAAGAACCACATGCTTTCGCGTACCAGCCATTCGTCCGTCATCGGACGATCCGCATCGATCCGGCGCATGCGCCGCCGATCGCTGAGCCCGTCCAAGCTCTACTGCCGAACGAACGGCTGCACGAGCTTCCTCGAGCTTCATCCGGAGCGCGGCCTGGCCGTCTGCCCGGTCTGCGGCTTCAAGCTAAACCTGCACTGATCCACTGATTCCGCGGCCGCGCGGGCTCGGGGCAAGCGCCCTCGCGGTTTCGGGGCGAGGGCCTCGCTGGTTCGCGGCGAGCGGCGCCACTGGTTCGAGGCGAGCGGCCGTGCGCGGTCCGCGGCCTCGTTCGCGCGGCTTCCAGCCTCACCGGTTGCCTGGCAGTCAACAAACCTGCGGCTAGCGGCGTCCGGGGCCGTCGCACGCGCCGTTCGCGGCGATTTGTTGCCTCACAGTCAACAAGCCTGCGGTTAGCCGCGTCCGGGCCGTCC
>DATAIB010000154.1:0-5231 GCA_036262855.1 Candidatus Limnocylindrales bacterium | reverse complement strand
CGGAGCGGCGCCCGGGAGCGTTGATCGGAACCGACGGCGGGCCCGACGGCGGGCTCGATGCCGGTGCTGCCGGCGGATCCAGCACGAACGCCCGCCCGCCGGACGCGCTGTACGTCCATGTGCCGTTCTGCGTGTCGCATTGCCCGTACTGCGACTTCGTCGTTGTCGCGGGACGGGAAGCGCGCGGACCCGCCAACCGGATCGATGCCTTCGTGCGCGCCCTCGAGGTCGAGCTCGCGCTTCGCGCCGCTGCGCTCGACGCCACCTGGGGCACCGACCGTCCGCCACTTGCCTCCGTGTACCTGGGCGGCGGCACACCGAGCCTCCTGCCCGCCGCGTCGCTCGCGCGGCTGCTGGGAATCGTGCGCGAGCGGTTCGGCATCGCCGACGGCGCGGAGGTCACCCTCGAGGTCAACCCGGGCCCGGATGAGCGCGGCGACGCGGCGGCGCAGGCCGGGGCCGGCGTCACCAGGATCTCGATCGGCGCGCAGAGCTTCGATCGTGGTGAGCTGCGCACGCTCGGGCGCCGGCACGCGGCGGGTGACGTCGGGGCAACGGTTGCGGCCGCGCAGTCGGCCGGCATCGCGTCCGTGAGCCTGGATCTCCTCTACGACGTGCCGGGCCAGACTGCCGCCTCGTGGGACCGCACGCTCGAGGAGGCGCTCGCCCTCGAGCCTGATCACCTCTCCCTCTACGCGCTGACCCTCGATGACCCCGATGCCGAGGGCCTCACCGGCGCCGCCGGCGATCACCTGCCGGTCTCGCCCGGCGCCCGGCGCTGGCGGGTCCGCGCGAGGGCCGGCCAGGACGACGATCGCGCTGCGGAGCTGTACGAGGCCGCCGATCGCCGCCTCGCCGCCGCGGGCTACCAGTGGTACGAGATCTCGAACTGGGCACGCCCCGGCCACGAGAGTCGGCACAACCTCGCGTACTGGCAGGCCGGGACCTGGGAGGCGGTCGGGCCCGGGGCGCACGCCTTCGATGGCGCGACCCGCCGCTGGAACGCCGCCCGGCTCGACGCGTTTCTGGGCGCGCTCACCCCTTCGGGCAGGCGCCAACCCGCGTTGCCGCCCGGCGCGTCGGAGCGTGCCGCCGCGGGGGACGCGTTCATGCTCCGACTCCGGACCCGCGCGGGCCTGCCGGCGTCGGCACTCGTCTCGGATCGAGGTTCCGCGCTGCAATGGGCGATCAACCACGGCCTGGTCGAACGGGCCGGCGACGTGCTTGCGCTCACGCTCCGCGGCCGGCTCCTCTCGAACGAGGTGTTCGCCCGGCTGGTGTGAGCGTCGTTGACACTCCCGGCGGGTCGGGCTACGATCCTCATCGACGCGTTAGCACTCTGGCAGGGAGAGTGCTAACCGGCAACGAACACTCGGGAGAACCGGCCTTGGCGCGACGCATCCGCCGCTCAACCGGCCCGCTGGACCTCCGCTCTCAGGCGATCCTCCGGGCCGTCATCGAGGAATACGTGACCACCGCGACGCCGGTCGGCAGCCAGGCGCTCGTCGACCGGTATCGGCTCGGCGTGTCCAGCGCCACGGTCCGCAACATCCTCGCCGAGCTGGAGCTCGCCGGCCTCCTCGACCACCCGCACACCTCCGCAGGTCGCATCCCGACCGACGCCGGTTACCGCTGGTACGTCGAATCGATCATCGACGCGTCACCGCTGCCCGAGGTCGAGCAGCTGATGATCCGCCACCAGTTCGGCCAGGTGGAGTTCGCCAGCGAGCACTGGTTCCGCCTCGCCGCGTCCACGATCGCCTCGCTGACCCACGCCGCGGGCATCGCGACGCCGGCCAAGCCCGCCGCCGCACGCGTCCGCCGGGTCGACCTCGTCTCGATCAACGACCAGCTCGCGAGCCTCGTGGTCGTCCTCCGTGAAGGCTCGATCAAGCAGTCGCTCGTCACGCTGCCCGGACCGGAGGATCAGGAAACCCTCACCACCGTGGCGGCCGTCCTGAATGACGTGGCGAATGACGCGACTGCCGCGCGCGCCACGGCGGCGTTGGTGCGCCTGAATCCCGCCACGCCGCACGCTGCCCTCGTGATGCGCGTCGGCGAGCGCCTCGTCCGCGTCCTCGAGGACTACGACCGCGCGGCCGTCGAGGAAGTGTTCAGCGACGGCTTGCTCAACGTGCTCGGCGCGCCCGAGTTCGCCCACAGCGAGAAGGTGCGCCGCGTCTTCAACGCACTCGAGAATCGCGCCTACCTCGGCGAGCTCGTCGGCAGCGTTGCCGAGTCGGGTGTCGTCAAGGTGTTCATCGGCCACGAGAACGAGCCCCCGGACATGCGGGAGGTCGCGCTCGTGCTTGCGCCGTACGGCCGCCGCGATCGCGCGGTAGGCGTCGTCGGCGTGTTGGGTCCGACGCGCCTCGCGTATCCCGAGGCCATCGGCACCGTCCGCTTCGTGTCGGGGCTCATGAACGAGCTCGTCGACCACCTGTACAACTGATCGGGGACAGCACGGAAATGGATCCACGAGTCACACGCGCCCAGCAGCGCGCCGCCGCCATCGACGTCTCGCCCGCGAAGCTTGCCGCCGAGATCGAGCGGCTGACGCGCGAGCGAGACCTCGCCCGCCGCCAGGCCGAGCTTGCCCGACAGGAGCTTGCGCGTATCGCGGCCGGCGGCGCGATCGCCTCGGACAGCGCGCCGCGCGAGACGCCAAGCCGTCCGGTCGGGCGTGTTCGGGCCGCCGCGCAGGCGCTCACCGGCCCCTCGGCAGCAGACCTCCAGAAGGAGCGCGACGAGTACCTCGCGCAGCTCCAACGCGAGCGCGCGGAGTTCACGAACTACAAGCGCCGTACCGCCGAGGAGCGCGAGGCCATGGCCGGCCTCGCCGCGGAAGGCCTGATCCGCAAGGTGCTCGCGCTCGCCGACGACTTCGACCTCGCGGTCTCGCATCGTCCGCAGGGCGGCGTGGAGGAGGGCTGGGTCGAGGGGGTGGTCGCCATCGACCGCAAGCTGCGCCAGCTCCTGGAGAGCGAGGGCGTGGCCGCGATCGATGCGGCTGCCGGCACGCAGTTCGATCCGCGTGAGCATGAAGCGATCGTCAACGTCCCGAACACCGGCCGCCCGGGTGGCGAGATCGTCGAGGAGCTTCGACGCGGCTACCGCCTGCGCGACCGGGTCATCCGCCCCGCGCTGGTCGCCGTCGCCGAGTACGACGCGGCACCCGCGGCCCCGGGCGAACCATCCACCGAACCCATCAACTAGCACATCCCACCAACCACCACCAGGGAACAGGAGCAACCAGACCAATGGGCAAGATCATCGGCATCGACCTCGGCACGACGAACTCCGTCGTCGCGGTCATGGAGGGCGGCGAGCCGACCGTCATCCCGTCGGCTGAGGGCGGCCGGACCGTGCCCTCGGTCGTCGCGTTCACCAAGGGCGGCGAGCGCCTCGTCGGCCTGCTGGCCAAGCGCCAGGCGGTCACCAACCCCGGCAACACCGTCTATTCGATCAAGCGCTTCATGGGCCGTCGCTGGGACGACCCGGAGGTCCAGCGCAGCAAGAAGCTCGTCCCGTACACGGTCGACAAGGACCCGAAGTCCGACGGCGTCGTGGTCCGCATCGGCGACAAGACCTACACGCCGCCCGAGATCTCGGCCATGGTGCTGCAGAAGCTCAAGGCGGACGCCGAGGCGTACCTGAACGAGAAGATCACCGAGGCGGTCATCACCGTCCCGGCGTACTTCGACGACACCCAGCGCCAGGCGACGAAGGACGCGGGCCGCATCGCCGGTCTCGACGTCAAGCGGATCATCAACGAGCCGACGGCGTCCGCCCTCGCGTACGGCCTCGACAAGAAGACCGACGAGAAGATCGCGGTCTACGACCTCGGCGGCGGCACGTTCGACATCTCGATCCTCGAGCTCGGTGATGGCGTCTTCGAGGTCAAGGCCACGAACGGCGACACGCACCTCGGCGGCGACGATTTCGACCAGCGGGTCATCGACTGGCTGCTGAACGAGTTCAAGAAGGACCAGGGCATCGACCTCTCGAAGGACGCCCAGGCCCTCCAGCGGCTCAAGGAGGCGGCCGAGAAGGCGAAGATCGAGCTGTCGTCCACCGCGTCGACCGAGATCAACCTGCCGTACATCACGGCGGACGCCTCGGGCCCGAAGCACCTCGTGATGACGCTCACCCGGGCGAAGCTCGAGGACCTCGTCGGCGACCTGATCGAGCGGACGAACCCGCCGGTCAAGGCGGCGATGAAGGACGCCGGGCTCAAGCAGTCCGAGATCGACGAGGTCATCCTCGTCGGTGGCCAGACGCGCATGCCGAAGGTCCAGGACGTGGTCAAGACGGCGTTCGGCAAGGACCCGCACCGCGGCGTGAACCCGGACGAGGTCGTGGCCGTCGGCGCAGCGATCCAGGCCGGCGTGCTCGCCGGTGAGGTCAAGGACGTCCTCCTGCTGGACGTCACGCCGCTGTCCCTGGGCATCGAGACCCTGGGCGGCGTCATGACCAAGCTCATCGAGCGCAACACCACCATCCCGACGTCGAAGTCGCAGACCTTCTCGACCGCGTCGGACAACCAGAACCAGGTCGAGATCCACGTCCTGCAGGGCGAGCGAGACTTTGCCGCCGACAACAAGACGCTCGGCCGGTTCATCCTCGACGGCATCCCGCCGGCTCCCCGCGGCATCCCCCAGATCGAGGTCACGTTCGACATCGACGCGAACGGCATCCTCGACGTGAAGGCCAAGGACCGCGCGACCTCGAAGGAGCAGCAGGTCCGGATCACCGCGTCCTCGATGCTCTCCAAGGACGACGTGGACAAGATGGTCCGCGACGCCCAGGAGCACGCGGCCGAGGACAAGCAGCGCCGCGACGACGTGGAGCTGCGCAACCAGGCCGAGCAGCTCACGTACCAGGCCGAGCGCACGATCTCCGACCTCGGGGACAAGGTGTCCTCCGAGGACAAGGCGGAGGTCGAGCGGCAGGTCGCCGCGGTCCGCGAGGCCCTCAAGGGCTCCGACACGGACGCGGTCAAGTCCGCGACCGATGCCCTCACCGGCACGCTATCCCGGGTGGCCACGGCTGCCTATCAGGCGGCATCGCCGATGGACGGCCCGGGCATGCCGGGCTCCGACGGCTCTGACGGCAGCGGCGGCGCTTCGGGCTCCGGCGACGGCTCCGGCGAGGGCGAGCCGGCAGGCGCCGGCACCCGCTCCGGCGGCTCCGGCTCCTCCGACGAGACGGTCGAGGGCGAGTTCAAGGAG
>DATAIB010000153.1:0-6318 GCA_036262855.1 Candidatus Limnocylindrales bacterium | reverse complement strand
TGAGGAGCGACCGTTGCCACGAATTGACGCCAACAAGCTCACGCTCGAGGAGCGGGTCGTCCAGATCAACCGCGTCGCCAAGGTCGTCAAGGGCGGCCGGCGGTTCAGCTTCAGCGCGGTCATCGTCGTCGGTGACGGCGCCGGCCACGTCGGCGTCGGCCTGGGCAAGGCCGGCGAGGTGCCCGAGGCGATCCGCAAGGGCGTCGAGGACGCGAAGAAGCACATCATCAAGATCCCGATGGTCGGTACGACGATCCCGCACCAGGTGCGGACCGTCTTCTCGGCCAGCGACGTGCTCCTGAAGCCCGCGAGCCAGGGCACCGGCGTCATCGCCGGCGGCTCGGTCCGCGCGGTCGTCGAGGCGGCCGGGATCAAGGACATCCTGTCGAAGGTCTACGGCTCCACCAACCCGGTGAACGTGACCCGCGCCACCCTCGAGGGCCTGCGCTCGCTGCACTCGGCGGCCGAGCTCAGCGCTCGTCGCGGCGTGCCCGTGCGCCTCCACATCGCCGGCCAGCCGGCATCGATGGAGGCCGCGAATGGCCGGTAAGCTCAAGGTCACCCAGGTCAAGAGCTCCATCAGCCACATCCATCGCAATCGGGCGACGCTGAAGGCACTCGGCCTCCACGGGATCGGGTCCTCGGTGGAGGTCGTCGACAACGACGCGACCCGGGGCATGGTCCGCCAGGTTCGCTTCCTCGTATCCGTCGAGGAGATGGCCGCCACTGGCGCTCGCGCGAAGGGCGACGCCGAGGAGAAGGCATGAAGCTCCACGATCTGAAGCCCGCCCCCGGCTCCAAGAAGGCGAAGCGTCGCGTCGGCCGCGGCATCGCCGCGGGCCAGGGCAAGACGGCCGGCCGCGGCACGAAGGGCCAGAAGGCGCGAGCCGGCGGCACCATCCCCGCGTGGTTCGAGGGTGGCCAGACGCCGCTCC
This sequence comes from Candidatus Limnocylindrales bacterium, assembly GCA_036262855.1. Taxonomy (GTDB): domain Bacteria; phylum Chloroflexota; class Limnocylindria; order Limnocylindrales; family CSP1-4; genus UBA5189. Next base: position 5,383 of record DATAIB010000153.1, on the reverse strand, counting down.
ATCAGCGCATCCCGAAGCTGCACGGCTTCACGAACATCTTCAAGATCGACTACGAGGTCGTGAACATTGGCGACATCGCTCGCCTCGCCGAGGCCGGCGAGTTCGAGGGCGGTGACATGCCCGGCGGCACGTCGTCAAAGAAGGGCGCTGCCCCGATCACGATCAACCAGGAGATCCTCCGCGCCGCAGGGCTCGTCCGCCGGCTCGACCGGCCGATGAAGATCCTCGGCGGCGGCGAGCTGTCGACCGCCCTCTTCGTCGTCGCGGATGCGTTCACCGCGAGCGCGCGCGCGAAGATCGAGGCCGCCGGCGGCACCGTCTCGGTGCTCGAGGTCCCGGACGCGAAGCGCCCGGCGCTCGGCATCGACGACGACCATGCGGATCACGATGATGCCGTCGCGGAATCGACCGAGGCTCCGGCCGAGGCGAGCGCGGCCGCGCAGCCAGCCGCCGAGTCGGCTGTGGCGGACGACGAGAAGCCGAAGGCACGCAAGCCCAAGGCAGCCAAGACCGACGACGCCGAAGCGGACGCGTAGGCGACCGTGTTCGAATCGCTGCTCAACGCCTTCCGGGCGCCGGACATCCGGCGCCGGATCCTGTTCGTCCTCGGGATCCTGATCGTCTACCGGATGCTGGCCCAGGTGCCCCTCCCGGGCATCGACCGGCAGGCGCTGGCGCAGTTCTTCCAGAACAACTCCGCGTTCGGGATCCTCGACCTGTTCGCCGGCGGCGGGCTCTCGCAGCTCTCCATCGTCGGCCTGGCGATGAACCCGTACATCAACGCCTCGATCATCATGCAGCTGATGACGGGCGTGATCCCGTCCCTGCAGGCACTCAGCCGCGAGGGTGAGTACGGCCGGCAGAAGATCAACCAGTACACGCGCTACCTGACCGTGCCGATGGCGATCCTCCAGGCGTTCGGCATCCTGTCCGCCCTGAACGCCCAGAACGTGATCATCGGCAACGACTTCGGCCTCGGGAACCCGATGAGCTGGGTCCAGATGATCACCCTCGTGGCCGGCGCAGTCGTGCTGATGTGGCTCGGCGAGCTCATCACCGAGAAGGGCATCGGCAACGGCATCAGCTTCATCATCTTCGCGGGCATCGTGAGCCGCGCCCCAGCCGGCCTCGCGGGCCTGCTCGCCGCGCCCTCCGCGCGCGACATCGTGCTGTTCGTCGTCATCGCGATCGTCGCGGTCATGACGATCATCTACATCCAGGAAGGCCAGCGCCGCATCCCCATCCAGTACGCCAGCCGCGTCCGCGGCCGGCGCATGTACCAGGGCGGCCAGACGTTCCTCCCGCTGCGGGTCAACCTCGCGGGCGTCATCCCGATCATCTTCGCGATCAGCATCCTGGCCTTCCCGGGCCAGCTCGCCGCCTACTTCTCCTTCTCGGAGAACGAGGGCGTCAAGAACGTGGCGATCTTCATCGGCCAGGTGCTGTCCTCGACGTCGATCCAGTACTCGATCCTGTACTTCCTGCTGACCGTCGGCTTCACCTACTTCTACACCGCGTTCACGTTCAAGCCGGACGAGACCGCGGAGCAGCTGCGCAAGAACGGCGGGTTCATCCCGGGCATCCGGCCCGGCAAGCCGACGCAGGAGTACCTCGGTCGCGTCGTCAGCCGCATCACCCTCGCGGGCGCGCTCTTCCTCGGCATCGTGGCGGTCGCGCCGGTGCTCGCGGGCGTCCTCGATCCGAACCTGCAGGGCATCGCGATCGGCGGCACGGGCCTCCTGATCGTCGTCTCCGTCGTCGTCGAGACGATGAAGCAGATCGAGGCCCAGCTGATGATGCGCAACTACGAAGGCTTCATCAGGTAGGGGCATGCTGCGCCTGACGGGCCATCGCGGCGTTGCGGCCTCCGGGCGCTCCCTCACGTACGCACTCGTACGCTCGGGAACGTCCTCGGCCGCGCCTTGCGCTGCCGCCGCCATCCGCAGCATGGGTTCGGTATGACAGTTGCAGTCCTCCTTGGTGCGCCGGGCGCAGGCAAGGGAACGCAGGCACCGCGACTCTCGGAGCGGCTCGGCGTGCCCGTGCTTGCCTCGGGGGATCTCCTGCGTGCGGAGGTCGCGAGCGGCAGCGAGATCGGTCGCGAGGTCGACGCCGTGATGCGCGCGGGCGAGCTCGTCTCCGATGCGCTCATGGCCCAGCTGTTCCTCGCCCGCCTCGATCGCCCCGACGCCGAGGCCGGCGCCATCCTCGATGGCTTCCCGCGCACGCGGCCCCAGGCCGAAGCGCTCGACCTGGCGCTCGAAGCGTCCGGACGACCGGTCGATCGGGCGCTCCTGCTGGAGGTACCAGAGGAGCACCTCATCGGGCGCTTCGCAGGCCGGCTCATCTGCCGCGCCGGCGGCCACGTCTACAACGAGTGGTTCCGGCCGCCGAAGGTGTGGGGCATCTGCGACGTGGACGGCTCGGAGCTCGTCCATCGCGCCGATGACGCCGAAGCGACGGTCCGCGCCCGGATGCAGCAGCAGCTGGGACCGCTCAATGAGGTCGCCGACTATTACCGTGCTCGCGGGATCCTGACCCCCGTCAACGGGCTGCAGCAGATCGAGGCCGTCACCGACGAGCTGCTCGACGCGCTCGGCTGGGAAACCAGCACCAAGCGGTGATCACGAGGAAGTCCGCCCGCGAGATCGAGCTCATGCGCGCCGCGGGACGCATCGTCGCCGAGGTGCTGGCGCTCGTGGAATCCGAGCTGAAGCCGGGCGTCACCACGGGCCACCTGGATGCCCTCGCCGAGCGCCACATCCGGAACGCGGGCGCGATCCCGTCGTTCAAGGGCTACCTCGGCGGCGGTCGTTACGGCAAGGGGCCGAAGGCGTTCCCGGCAAGCACCTGCATCTCGATCGACAGCGAGGTCGTCCACGGCATCCCCGGCGACCGGACGATCAAGGCCGGCTCCCTCGTGAAGGTCGACGTCGGCGCGATCCTGGATGGCTGGCACGGCGACGGCGCGCGGACGTTCGTGGTCGGTGAGGTGGCGAAGGGGGCGCAGGCACTCGTCGACACGACCCGGCTCGCGATGATGGCCGGCATCGCCGCCGCGAAGCCCGGCAACCGCGTCGGGGACATCTCCGCGGCGATCGAGGACATCGGCGTGGGTGCCGGCTACGGCATCGTTCGGCCCTTCGTCGGCCACGGGATCGGCACGGACATGCACCAGGATCCGCAGGTCCCCAACTACCGAACCGGATCCCGCGGCCCGGAGCTGCAGCCGGGCATCTGCCTGGCGATCGAGCCGATGTTCACGCTCGGTGACGGCGACGTCTACGTCGAGGCCGACGGCTGGACCGTCGCGACCCAGGACGACGCGCTGGCCGCCCACTTCGAGCACACGATCGCGATCACCGCCTCCGGCCCCCAAATCCTGACGACGGTCTGATCGTTGCGTCGTTGCCAGCAATCGTGGTTTTCTGATACGCTGCGCGTTCGTGTGTCGGCCCGTCCGGGCCGGCATTCAATGTGAGAAAGGGACCCAGCACCGCCCGTGGCGAAACGAGATGCGATCGAGGTTGAAGGCACGGTTGTCGAACCGCTGCCCAACACCATGTTCGCGATTGAGCTGGAGAACGGGCACCGCGTGCTGGCGCATATCTCCGGAAAGCTTCGGATGAACTTCATCCGGATCCTGCCCGGCGACCGCGTCCGAGTAGAGCTCTCGCCCTACGACCTGACGCGCGGTCGGATCACGTACCGACTGAAGTAGCAACTGGATCTGGCCGCCCGCCCGACGGGTGGCCGCGAGCGACGAGGAAACGTTGAAAGTCAGAGCCTCCATCAAGGCCCGCTGCGACAACTGCAAGGTCATCCGGCGTCACGGCACCGTGATGGTCATCTGCACCAACCCGAAGCACAAGCAGCGGCAGGGGTAGCGGACCGATGGCACGAATCGCAGGCATCGACATTCCCCGCGAGAAGCGGGTGGAGGTCGCGCTGACCTACATCTTCGGCATCGGGCTTCCGACTGCCCAGAAGATCCTCGTCCAGACCAGCGTCAACGGCGACACCCGGGTCCGCGACCTCACGGAGGACCAGGTGAACCGGCTCCGCGAGGTCATCGACCGGCGCTACAAGGTCGAAGGCGACCTTCGGCGCGAGGTCTCGCTCAATGTCAAGCGACTCCAGGAGATCGGCTCGTACCGCGGCCTCCGCCATCGGCGGAACCTGCCGGTGCGCGGCCAGCGAACGAAGACCAACGCGCGCCAGCGGCGCGGCCCGAAGCGCACGGTTGGCGCTCGGAAGAAAGCCACGAAGTAGGGCGGGGTAGCGAACCGACATGGCTGAGCGCAAGAAGGCCGTCAAGACGCGGCGTCGCGAGAAGAAGAACGTGCCGGTGGGCCACGTCCACGTCCAGGCGTCGTTCAACAACACGATCATCACGATCACCGACCTCGGTGGTGCCGTCGTGAGCTGGGGCTCGGCCGGCGTGGCCGGGTTCAAGGGCTCGCGCAAGAGCACTCCGTACGCCGCAGCGCTCTCGGCCGAGATGGCCGCACGCAAGGCGATGGAGCACGGCATGCGCCAGGTCGAGGTCTTCGTCAAGGGTCCGGGCGCAGGGCGCGAGCAGGCAATCCGCTCGCTGCAGACCGCCGGGCTGGAGGTCTCCGCCATCACCGACGTGACGCCCATCCCGCACAACGGCTGCCGCCCGCCCAAGCGGCGAAGGGTCTGAGCCATGGCCCGCTACACCGAGTCCGTCTGCCGCCTGTGCCGTCGTGAGGGCGCGAAGCTCTTCCTGAAGGGCACCCGCTGCTACACGAAGAAGTGCTCCTTCGAGCGCCGGCCCACCCCGCCCGGCCAGCACGGCGTCCGCCGTCGCAAGATGGGCGAGTACGGGATCCAGCTGCGCGAGAAGCAGAAGGTTCGCCGCGTCTACGGCGTCCTCGAGCGCCAGTTCCGCAACTACTACAACGAGGCGGAGAGCCACACCGGCGTCACCGGCGAGGCCCTCCTGCAGCTGCTCGAGACCCGTCTCGACAACGTGGTCTTCCGGCTTGGCTTCGCGACGTCGCGCGCCCAGGCGCGCCAGCTCGTGGCCCACGGCCATTTCGCGGTCAACGGCACGCCAACGGACGTCCCGTCATACGCCATGCGCCCGGGTGACCGGGTCGAGGTCCGCGAGAGCCACCGCTCCCGAGAGCCGTTCAAGATCGTCAAGGAGACGCTCAAGGGCCACCAGGCTCCGGAGTGGCTGGCCCTTGACGCCGCCAAGCTGGCGGGCTCCGTCTCCACCCTGCCCCGCCGCGACCAGATGCCGCTCGACCTGTCCGAGCAGCTCGTGGTCGAGTACTACTCGAGGTAACCCGCCGACATGATCGAACTCGAAACCCCGCAGATCGAGCCCGTCGAGGAAGTCGGCACGTACGCC
>DATAIB010000152.1:0-7531 GCA_036262855.1 Candidatus Limnocylindrales bacterium | reverse complement strand
GTTGCCGCCCAGCTGGCCGTACTCGTTGCCGATCGAGTTGAAGCAGTGCGGGCACGCGGTGACGATCGTGCGCTCGCCCATCTGGTACCGGTTCAACGTCTCGATGTTCCCGGTCGCGAGCATCTGGAAGACGTAGTCGTTGCCCATGCGCCGGGCGGGGTCGCCGGTGCACGACTCCTCCTGGCCCAGGATCGCGAAGTTGATCCCGGCTGCGTTCAGGCAGGTCGCGAAGGCGCGCGCGACCTTGCGGTTCCGGTCGTCGAACGCCGCCGCGCAGCCGACCCAGTACAGGACGTCGAGCTTGTCGAGGTTGCCGGCCGCCGCCACCTCGGCAACCGTGGGCACGGCGAATGGCAGCGTCTTCGTCCAGTCGGTCCGGGCCGTGGGCGGCTGGCCCCACGGGTTCGCGACGCCCTCCATGTTCCGGAAGGCCGTGTTCAGCTCCTGCGGGAAGCGCGAGTCCTCGAGGACGAGGTTGCGGCGCAGGCCGACGATCTTGTCCACGTGCTCGATGAGGACCGGGCACGCCTCGACGCAGGCGCCGCACGTCACGCAGTCCCAGACGGCGTCGAACGGGATCGCGTTGTCGACGATCGGCGCCAGCAGGGCCTTCTGATCGATGGCGTCCGTGAGGCCGAAGTTGGCCGCCGAGGGCGAGTTCGGGATCAGCGGGAGCCCGTGCTCCGCCTCCTCGGACATGTGCCGGACGCCCATGATGAAGCTCTTGGGGTTCAGCGGCTTCCCGGTGTTCCAGGCGGGGCAGGCCTGCTGGCAGCGCCCGCACTCCGTGCACGTGAACCCATCGAGGAGGTCGTTCCAGCCGAGGTCGGCGAGGGTGCGCACGCCGAACGTCGCGTCCTCCGCCTCGAGGTCCATCTGCGGCAGCTCGCCACGAGGCTTCAGCTTGCGGAAGTAGATGTTCGGGAAGGCCGTCGCGACGTGGAGGTGCTTGCTCGTCGGCAGGTACACCAGGAACGTCGCCACGATCAGCATGTGCAGCCACCACGCGACGGCGAAGCCGCCCGCGAGGATCCCGGGATCCCAACCGCGGATCGCGGGCGCGAGGGCATTTGCGATGAACGCGCCGGGCTGATCGCCGTAACGGGCCACCTCGAACACGCCGGCGATGAACTCCGCGGCCACCAGCGTGCCGATCATGCCCAGGATGAGCAGCGCGTCCAGGTTGTACGTCAGACGGGCGGGACGCGAGATGAACCGCCGTTCGAACGCCCACAGGACGAAACCGATCGTCACCAGCGCAACGACGTTCTGCATGCCGAGGACGATGGCCCACAGCACGCCGCCGAACGGCGCCTGGAGCACGGCCTGGATGACGCCGCCGGTGACGACGTTGGCCGTGCCGATCGTCAGCAGCACGAAGCCCCAGAAGATGCCCGCGTGCAGGATGGCGGCGCGCGGATCCTTGAACATCTTCGTCTGGACGAACGCGTACTGGACGAGGCCCGCAACGCGGGCCGGGATGTCCGCGAACGGGCTCGGGCCGGCGGCGCGCGCGGCGGCGAAGACGCGCAGGTGGCGCGCCATCTCCAGCGCGAACACGAGCATCGCGCCCCAGAACACCACGAAGACCGCGGGATAGAACGGCACGTGGTCGAAGATCTGGTTCATCGCCCGACCTCCCTGGTGTCGTGGTCGAAGGGGCCGCCGAGCGTCTCCAGCGCATGCGTCAGCGTCGGCTCGAGCGCGGCAATGGATTCGAGGGCCGCTCGGGGACTGCCCGGCACGTTGACGACGAGCGCGCGATTGACGACACCGACGACGCCGCGCGACAGGTCCGCCATGGGCGTCTTCGCGCGACCGACCGCGCGCATTGCCTCGGCGAGGCCCGGGACCTCGTAGTCGATGACCTCGAGGGTGGCCTGCGGCGTCACGTCGCGCGGCGTGAGGCCGGTGCCGCCCGTGGTCACGATGAGAGCGTGGTTCGTGGCACCGTCGCGGATTGCTGCCGCGATCGCGGGCCGCTCGTCCGGCACGGCGGCGCGATCCACGCCGAACCCGTGCGCGCCGAGCCAGTCGGCGAGGGCGACGCCGGAATCGTCCTGGCGCGTGCCCGCGGCAACGCCGTCGCTGATCGTGATCACGGTCGCGCGCGGCACGCGGCTCAGGCCTTCTTGCGAATGCGGCCCGCGACCCGGTCGCCCGGCCGACGGGCAACAGGCTGGGTCGCCGGCGGTTGAGCGCCGCCGCCCGCCCGGTCTGCGGATCGGTGCCAATCGCCGCTCTGGCCGCCGGACTTCGACACGAGGTGGACGGAGCGGATCTCGACCCCGCGCTCGACGCCCTTGACCATGTCGTAGACGGTGAGCGCGGCAACGGAGGCCGCGGTGAGCGCCTCCATCTCGACGCCGGTGGGTCCGATCGTCGCGGCCTCGGCCCGGATCCGGAGGCCGCCGGCGGTGCGATCCGGTGTCACGTTGACCACGAGGTCCGTCAGGCCGATCGGGTGGCAGAGCGGGATCAGCTCGGACGTCCTCTTGCCGCCCATGACACCCGCCAGCTCGGCGACCGACATGACGTCGCCCTTCGGGCTGCGGCCGTCGATCACGAGGCTCAGGGTCTCCGGGTTGACCGCGACGAACGCCTCCGCGACGGCTCGGCGAGCGGTCGGTGGCTTCGCGCTCACGTCGACCATGCGCGGCCGACCCGTCCGGTCGACGTGGGTCAGGCGGCGGCGCTCCGAGCGCGGTGCGGGGCCGGGGCTTCGCTCCATGTCGTCGGCAATGATGCCAAGTTCAGGCCGGGTCCAACCACCACATCGCGACAGGGTCGCCGGCGCGGTGCGTCTCGATCTCCTCGGCGACGACCGCGAGGCCGTCGGCGGCCGCGAGCGCCGACAGGACGTGGCTCCCCTGCCCGGCCGGGCCGTGCGACAGCCGAAGCCGAACGCGACCGGCATCGTCCCGGGACGGCGAGCCATCCGCGTCGCGCTCCGCGGTGACCCGCAGGAACGCGCGGCGCCCCGGCGCGGTGCGCACCTCGTCGAGCAGCACCGCCCGGTCGACGGGCCGAAGGAGATCGCGCCGCCCGGCCAGGGCTCGGATCGCCGGTCGGACGAACAGCTCGAAGGTGACGAAGCTGGAAACGGGGTTGCCCGGCAGCCCGAAGAGGAGGGCCTGACCGCCACCCGGGCGCGGCGCGGTTCCGAACGCGAACGGCTTGCCGGGTTGGACCGCAACCCGCCACAGGCCCATTTCGCCGACGGCTTCGAACGCCAGCTTCACGACATCGTATGGCCCGACCGAGACCCCACCGGCGACCACGATCGCGTCGACGCCCTGTTCGAGCGCGGCACGCAGCCGGCCGACCACGTCGTCCAGCTCGTCCGGCGCGATCCCGAGGTCAACCGGCGTCGCGCCGGACGCGGCGACCAGCGCTCGCAGGCCCGGGCCGTTCGCGTCCGGGATGCCCGCGTCCCCGAGATCCGTGCCAGCGGCCCTGACCTCGTTGCCGGTTGCGAGGACGGCGACGCGCGGGACGCGGAAGACCTCCAGGCTTGCCAGGCCCGCGCCCGAGGCGAGCGCCACGGCAGCGGGCGTGACCCCGGCGCCCACCGTCAGGATCGTCGCGCCGGCCACGAGATCGCCCCCGCGCCGCCGGACGTGCTGGCCCCCGGCCACCGGCGCGTGCACGAGGATCGCCGCCGGCACCGGCCCGACGGCATCACGTCCGCGCGGACCCGCGACACCCTCGGCATCGAGCGGCGTCGTGAGCTCCACCGGGACGACCGCGTCGGCGCCCGGCGGAATGGGCGCCCCGGTCGCGATGCGAATCGCGCTTCCGTGCCGGACCTGCTCCTTCGCGACGCCGCCGGCCGGCACCTCCCCGACGACCTCGAGCCGGGCAGGCGCCCCCTCGGCGGCCCCCGCCACGTCGGCAGCAAGGATCGCGTAGCCGTCCATCGCCGAGTTGTCCCACGGAGGCAGCGTCACGGCCGCCGCAACGTCCCGGGCGAGCACGCGGCCGAGCGCATCCGCGGTGGGCACCGTCTCGACGCCGTTCGGTGCCGCGACGCGGGCAAGGACGGCCTCGCGCGCCTCCTCGACGCCGTGGAGGGGTTCGCCGCCACTCATGGTGTGGTCATCGACCGCTCGCACCCCACTCGCCGACCGCTCACCGCCCGAACCGGCGCGAGCTCCGCGTCGGATCCGGCATGGCCTCGCGCGCCTTGGCGACGAAGCGCCCGACGCCCTGGCGGGTCAGGACGCCGATCAGCGTGTCGCCCTCGAGGACCGGGAGCCCGTCGAGCCCCGCGCGATACATGCGCTCGAGCGCCGGTCGCATCGGCTCGTCGGCCGACAACGTCGTCATCTTGGGCGGCGTCGCCATGACCTCGCCGACGCGCGTGGTCGCCCAGTCGCTGCGCCGCATCCGTCGCAGCTGGTTCGGCCCGAGGATGCCGATCACGCGCTCGCCGTCGACCACCGGCACGGCGAACAGCGGCGAGCCGCCGTCGAGCAGCTGGCCCGCGAACGTGTCGACGGTCAGGTTGGCGGTCACGGTCGGCGGATCCTCGTCCATCGCCTCGCGCACGGTGTGACCGCCCAGGAGCTCGTCGAGCCGGATGCGGTCGCGGACCGCGTTCGCGGACATCACGAAGAACCAGCCGGTGAGGGCGACCATGAGCCCGGTCATGTCCTGCTTGAACGCGAAGTACGCGATCCCCACGCCGGTGATCACCATGCCCGTCAGCCGCCCGGTCCGCGCCGCGGCGCGCCAGCCGCTCCGCTCCGAGCCGGATTTGCGCCACACCAGGTCGCGCACGATCCGCCCGCCGTCCAGCGGGTACGCGGGCACGAGGTTGACGAGCCCGAGGAGCACGTTCAGGAACACGAGCACGGTGAGGACCGCGGCAAGCGCGTTGAACTCGCCGGCCGCCGCGACCACGCCGGTCGTCAGCGCGAACAGCGCGGCGCCGATCCCGAGGCTCACCAGCGGTCCAGACGCCGCGATCATGGCGTCGTCGCCCGGATTGCCTGACGCGGGATCGAGTGGCGTCGCGCCGCCGAAGAACGAGACGCCGATCGAACGGACCTCGATCCCCCGCCGTCGCGCCACCAACGCGTGCGCGAGGTCATGCGACACGGAGCTGACGAAAAAGCCGGCGGCGACGATCGCGCCGAGCACCCATCCGATCACGCCATCCAGCGCCGGATCGATCGCGGTGAGCTCGCCCACCGCGACCACCGCGATGATCGCGAGCACGAAGACCCAGCCGAACGTCACGCGGATCTCGATGCCGAACAGGCGCGCGACGGGGATGCCCATCACGCCGCCACCTCGGGACGAGGTGCCATGACCAGCGGCCGTCCCGCGCGCCGGCTCGCAACCATCGACACGGCGATCGCAGCCACGATCGTGACCGCCCCGACCGCGATCGCGATCTCGGACCAGAACTGCTCCGGGAAGAGCTGGACGAGCTTCTCGGTCGCGGGGTCGAACGTGTAGTTGCCGCTGAAGAAGATGCGGTGGAAGACCTCGAACGCGGCATCGAACGCGAACACCGCGAAGGCGCCCACGACGGCGATCACCACGGAGAGGGCTCGAGCCCCACGCCCGACGGCCCGCCAGGCGGCTGACCGCGCCGCCACGTCGCCGGCCGACCTGCGGGCCGCGACGACGAGCCCAACGACGCCGAGCAGCACGACCGCCCAGAACCCGGTGAACACGCCGCGGACGTCGCGCATGTGCGAGCGCTCGGCGTCGTTCAGCACGCCTTCGCCGATCGGGCCGTTGCTGATGTGGACGTCGAAGTCGCCCTGCCAGAGCACGAGGTCGCCGAGGATCGCCGTGGTCGCCTCATCGAGCGCCCGCGGGGAGAAGCCCGTCAGCGCGCCCACGTTCGTGCGGTCCTGCTCGAAGCGCACCACGGGCGGCGCGAGGAACGGCGCGATCGAGGCGCCGAGGATCACGATCGCCGTCGAGGCACCGACCAGCCACGTGCCCGCTATTCCGCGAGCGTGTGCGCCTGGTCCCACCAGCCCTCGATCGTCAGGTCCGTCGGCGGCTCCATCTTGAGCTCGTCCGCGCCGCGCGCGAGCCGCGCGCGGAACGTCGCAAGGTCGACGGCGAGGATGTCCTTGAGGCCCTCGAAGCCGCTCTGGCTGAGGAGGCGATGCTCGGCGGGCCCGAAGCCCGCGAGGTTCAGCATCTGCGCCTCGTCACGCCACTGCAGGACGTCGTTCGTCGAGGCGCCCACCTGGTCCGCCAGGTTCTGGCGGCGCGTGATCGTCTCGGTGACCTCGAGGAGCAGGCCCGTCGTGAAGACGCCCTGGCGCTCGAGGCGGCCGAGGTAGATGGGCTCGATGCGGATCAGCTCGTCGATGGGCGGCACGCCCCGATGATACGGGAGCAGGCGGATGCCCCGGACCCGACGTGCGGGCCCGGGGCGAATCGCTGCGAGATGCGGCGGGATGCCCGCCCGGGGATCAGTGCCCGGAAGGCGATCCCGGCACGACTGCCACGTTGCAGAAGAACGCCTTCACGGGCGTCGGGTTGATGGTGAGCAGGCCTGCGTCCTGCGCGGCGAAGATCTGTGCGTCGTTCGTGTACTGGACCGGCGTGACGCCCTCCGCCCACGTGACGGTGTAGACGAGCCAGCGGCCGCCGTTGAAGTCCGTGTCGCCCGGCTTGGCATCGGCCACGTTGATCCCGGTCCCCAGGTTGTAGATGTGGTCGTAGGTCGAGGCTGGGGCGCCCGTGCCGAAGAAGTCGGTCGGGGTCCCGACGGTGCGGTAACGCACGTCGTCGATGTAGAACGAGAGCTTGGGCGGGCCGCCCGCGGCAACGCTGCCGGCGCCGAGGGATGCCGCAAGTGCAACGGCCGAGGCCGCGATCGTCGCGCGCCGGGCGAGCTTCGAACCGAGAAGCTTCATCGAGGTTCTCCTTGCCGGCATCCGGAGGCCGCCGGTGGGACCGCCCGACCGTGTCGCCGGGTGCTCCGCATCGTCCGGATGTCTGCCGACCGTTCGATGACGGCCCGTCACGGACGCGTCACGGTTGTCGGCGACCCTCGGGCCACCGATCATGATGTTCATGGCCGCCCCCGAAGCCCCGATCCTCGTGGTGGACGACGATCCGAAGATCGTCACGCTCGTCCGCACCTACCAGGAGCGCGAGCGCTACCCGGTCATCACTGCCGCGGATGGACCCGCCGCGTTGCGGGCGATCGAACGCGACAAGCCGCGGCTGGTGGTGCTGGACCTCATGCTCCCCGGCCTCGACGGCCTGTCCGTGATCCGCCGCGCGCGCGCGATCGGCGACACGCCGATCATCGTCCTCTCGGCGCGCGGCTCCACGGGTGACCGGATCCTCGGCCTGAGCGAGGGGGCCGACGACTACCTCGCGAAGCCCTTCTCCCCCGCTGAGCTCGTCGTGCGTGTCCGGACGATCCTCCGGCGCACGGAGCGGCCCCTCGGCGATGCGCTCCGCCCGGACGAGCAGCTGGTGTGCGGCGACCTCGTGGTCGACGCCGGCCGGCACGAAGTCCGGATCGCCGGCCAGCTCGTCGATC
>DATAIB010000151.1:0-3464 GCA_036262855.1 Candidatus Limnocylindrales bacterium | reverse complement strand
TGGCATCCGGACCGATGCCGCCGAGGACGCGGCGCGCCTGCTCGCCAGATCGGAGGGGATCCTCGTCGATCCGGTCTACACGGCGAAGGGACTCGCGGGCCTCATCGCGCTCGTCCGATCAGGCGGGCTCGACGGGCGCCGCGCCATCTTCTGGCACGGTGGGGGGCTGCCGGCCCTGTTCGAGGACCTCGGGGCGGGCACCGAGAAGGACTAGGCGCTCCGGCGCACGCGCACCACCGGGATCGTGCGCGAGGTGATCTGTTCCTCGTACTTGCCGAACCACGGCAGCTGCGCGACGTGGCTCGCCCAGAGGCGATCGCGCTCGGGACCGGTCACTTCCTCGGCAGTCGCCTCGGAGGTCGTGCCCTCCGCTTCGAACGTGACCTTCGGATTGGCCTTGATGTTCGCGACCCAGGCCGGCGCCTTGACGTCGCTGCCGCCGTTCGTGCCGGCGATCACGTAGTCGGTCCCGTCCTTCGACGCGGTCACGATGGATCGCCGCTGCTCCCCGCTCTTGGCGCCCGTCGTCCACATGATCCCGATCGGGTGGCCCTTGAGCGGACCGTCGGATGGGCGGCCGCCGTTCGCGCGGACGTCCGCGATCAGCTGCTCTTCCCAGGGATTGCCTTCAGCCATGGTTCGTCTCCTTCAGGTCGTTGCGCGCGCAACGATACCGCGGAGCGACCGGGCGCGCTCGCGCGGAGCCCTCGCTCCGACGAGCGGTCCGAGAGCTCAGGAGCCCACGATCCGGACGACCGCCTGCATGTCGTCGAGGTACAGGAACCGCTCGACCCGCGCGACGACCACCACGCTGAACGGTCCCGTCAGCTGGGCGATCTCCGGATGCTCCTGGAGGTCCCCGATGTGGACCCACACCGCATCGCGGAACCACGGCGCGATGAGCGCGGACTGCGTCCCGAAGAAGCTGTCGTACACGATCAGCGCCCGACCCTCGACCACGGGTCGGGTCGTCGAGGTCCTGGTCTCGAAGACGGCGGCTTCGTTCTTGAGCTCGAACGGGAGGCTCAGGTTGGTGGTGGTCACGGCCACGTCACCGCGGACGACGACCTTGGTCGTCCGGTCGAATGTCGTCACGCCAAGCTGGCGCGTGAGGTCGGATCGATGCCGCCAGGTGCCGTCCTCGACGACGTCGGCGTCGGACCAGAGCCCTGGCTGGATGGACGTCACCAGGGCCTTGAGGACGGGGATCGCGCCCAGCGCCGTCCAGTGCGTGTCGCGCGGGTAGTACAGGAGCGTCGGCCCGCTGCCGCGCGGGATGCCCTGGAGCAGCGACCAGCCATCGAGCGCGATCGTGGCGTGGTCGGCGATCGCCTGGCGAAGCGCAGCTCGTTGCTGCTCCGTGCACCCGACGGGGAACGGGTTCGACTCCAGCTGCGCCGGGTAGATGGACTGCTTGTCGGGGATGGCGAGGAAGCGGAAGGTGATGCCTCGCCCCGCAAGGTCCATCGCGCTATCCAGCGCCGCGGCCACGTCCGCGGCGGTGTGCCGGCACGTCGGGTCCAGCGCGTCGCGTGGGAAGAGCCAGGCGCCGCGGCCTGCGATGACCTGGGTGCTGCCCGTGCTGTGCACCGCGAGGTACGCGCGGCCACGCAGCCGAACCGCCAGCCCACGCGGCGCGATGTTGTCCTCGACGAACGCATCCACGCCCGCCGCCCACGTGCCATCCGCCAGCCCGCCCAACGTGACGGGTGGCAGCGTCGCGAGCGGCCGGTTCTCGATCTGCGACGCGTGGACACCCGCCAGCAGCAGGGCGGCCGGCACCCACAGCGCGACGAAGACCGCGACGAGGATCGCGCGATCAATGCGTCGCCATCGGCGACTGGTCGGTCCGACCGGCAGCGGCGAGGTCATCAGAACTGGAAGTACAGGAACGGGCTGAAGGAGCCGGCGATCACGAGCACGATCGCGATCGGCAGCACCACGAGCGCCGTGCCTGCTCTGAGGACGCGGATGCCAGCGCTGACGGGCCGCTCCAGGCGGACGCCGGTGACCCAGGAGGCCGGCAGCAGCACGGAGCCACATCCGAACGCAAGCGCTGCGAGGGCAATCGGGTCGATGGCGAGCGCAACGTCGGGCGGAACGGGCCCGCCGAGCCGCCCGAGCGACGCGAACCAGCCGATCGCGTAGTCGATCGTGGGCGAGCGGAACAGCACCCAGCCACAGACGACCAGCAGGATCGTCGTCGCCTGCCACCACCAGGACCTGGGCGCGGCGTCGCCGCGAGCTACGCCACGCGCCCGCTCCAGCGCGAGGAGCACGCCGTGGTACGCGCCCCAGAGGACGAACGTCCAGTTCGCGCCGTGCCACAGGCCGGTCGCGAGGAACACGATCGCGAGGTTCAGGTACGTGCGCCGCTGGGTGCCGCGGTTGCCGCCAAGCGGGATGTACAGGTAGTCACGGAACCAGCGCGAGAGGGACATGTGCCACCGCCGCCAGAACTCGGTGATGGAGCGCGAGGCATAGGGGCGGTCGAAGTTCTCGGGAAGCCGGATGCCGAACAGCAGGGCGAGCCCCAGCGCCATGTCCGAGTAGCCGCTGAAGTCGAAGTAGAGCTGGACCGTGTAGGCAATGACGCCGAGGATCGACACGCCGGCCGAGAGGCCCGTTACGGGGGTGCCGAAGACCGCGTTGGCGATGGGCGCGACGAGGTCTGCGATCAGGACCTTCTTGCCCAGGCCCAGCGCGAAGCGATACAGCCCCGCCGACGCGGCGTCCACCGTCTCGTGGCGGGTCACGAGCTGGTCCCGGATCTCGTGGAAGCGCACGATCGGGCCGGCGATCAGCTGCGGGAAGAACGCGATGTACAGGCCGAAGTCGATCGGTGAGACGAGGTGCCTCGCGACGCCGCGGTGGATGTCCACCAGGTAGCTGATGGCATGGAACGTGAAGAACGAGATGCCGATCGGCAGCAGGATCGGCGCCCAGGCGAGCGGCGGGATCCCCGCCGCGCCGAGGATCGCGTTCCACGAGTCCACCCCGAAGTTCGCGTACTTGAACACCGCGAGCAGCGCGAGGTTCGCCACGACGCCGATGGCAAGCAGGCGCTTCGCCGCGCCGGCGTCACCGCGCTCCCGATCGATCTCGAGCCGGTAGCCGATGACGTAGTTGCCAAGGATGGACACGAGCAGCCCGCCCGCGAACGCGCCGGCGCCCCAGGCGTAAAAGAGCAAGCTCGCCACGAGCAGCAACGCGTTCCGCAGCCGTCGCGGCGCCGCGTGGTACGCGAGCAGCACCGGCGGCAGGAAGAAGAACAGGAAGGTGACCGACGAGAACACCACGGCGCTGGCCACGATAGCGCCGCAGAGACGGGCTCCTCGTACCATCCCCGCGATGTCGACCGCAGGCTCCACGGCGTTCGATCCAGCGGGATCGCAGATCCGGTGGACGGAGCTGCCCGGCTCGCTCCCGGCGCGAGTCTTCGTCCACGGTCTCGGGTCGAACGG
>DATAIB010000150.1:0-3118 GCA_036262855.1 Candidatus Limnocylindrales bacterium | reverse complement strand
GGCTCCACCGAGAACACGGTGCGATTCGGAAGCGACTGGTCCGGGCTGCGCATCCCGAGCCCGGGCAGCTCGTGCGTCGCGAGGCCGATCCCGTGACCCAGGCCGTGACCGTACACCGGGAAGCGCCCGTCGGCGACAATCACGTCGCGGGCCAGCTTGTCGAACGAGGGTCCGTTCGGCATGGGCGTGCCGGCGCGCGCCGCCGCAACCGCGTCCTCGAGCGCATCGAAGACGACGTCCTGCGCGGCCGCGACGACGCGATACACATCCAGGTCCCGCTGCGTCGGCTCGCCCACGAACAGGGTCCGCGTCATGTCGCTGCGGTAGCCCTCGACTTGCGCGCCGAAGTCGAAGAGCAGCACCTTGCCAAGCTCCACGGGCCGATCGCCCGGCGAGCCGTGCGGCAGGGCCGCCTCGGCACCCGCCAGCGTTGCGACATCGAAGGCGAGCCGATCCGCCCCACCGTTTCGCATTCGCCACTCGAGATCGAGCGCGAGCTCCTTCTCGGTGACACCGGCGCGGATCGACGGCAGGAGGGACGCGAGTGCCCGGTCCGCGACGGCGGAGGCTGCGGCGACACGCTCCAGCTCTGACGCGTCCTTGTGCTGGCGCTCCGCCTCGACCCAACCCTCGATCGCAACCAGCTCCACGTCCGGCGCGGCGGTCTCGAGCCGCTCCCAGGTGAGGTGCGGGATCGTCGCCGCCTCGATGGCGACCCGATGGACACCCGCTTCCGAGGTGACGCCGCGCCACTCGTCGGTGAGCTGGCGATGGATCTCGTACAGGGTGGTGTCCGGTGCGTCCCGGCGCGCCGCGATCGTGTAGCGGGAGTCGGCGAGCAGGAACACGTCGTCCATCGTGATCAGGAACTTCCCGGAGTCACCGGAGCCCGAGATCTCCGCCTCGTCGAACGGCAGGCCCGTGAGATAGCGCATGTGCTCCCAGCGGACCCCGAAGTAGCCATCCACGCCGCCGTCCGCCATCCGCTTGCGCAGCTTCGCCAGGCGCTCCGGGCGCGCCGCCCGATCCGCCTCGGCCCAGCGCTTCCGATCCGACGCCGTGGGCGGCGCCGGGAAGTCCGCCGGGTGCGGCCAATCGGCCGGCATCAGTCGACGCAGCGGGCGGGACAGCGAGTGGACGAGCGTCATGCGGTCCTCCGATGGGCGCGGCGGCTCCCGCCGCCCGCAGGGCTCAGCTGTAGCCGTACTTCTTCAGGTTCGCGTTGTGCTCCGCGAGCGTCTTCGCGAACGCGTGGGTCTGCGAGTCGGGGATTGCCACGAAGTACAGGTACCCCGACTTCGTGTCCGGGTTCAGCGCGGCGTCGATCGAGGCGAGGCTGGGCGTCGAGATCGGTCCGGGGATGAGGCCCGCGACCTGGTAGGTCTGGTAGCCCTGCAGGTCCTTGTCGACCTTGAACGCCGCGAGCGGGCTCGGCGGGACCTTCCAGAAGAAGTAGGTCTTCCACTCCTCGATCGGGGTCTTCGCGAGCGCCATCGTGTCCTTCGCGTAGGTCACCGTCGGGTCCGCGTTGAGGATGCGCGCCACGCCGTGCAGGCCGTTGAGCCGGTTCTGGTAGACGCCGGCGATCAGCGGGCGCTCCTCGTCGACGATCGCCTCGTGCTCGACGATCGAGGCGAGCGTCACGATCTGGTAGAAGGTCATGCCGCGCGACGACGAGACGTTCATCCGATCCGGACCAACCTTCGCGTAGAAGTTGTCGAGGAGCTTGCGGATCAGGCCCTCGGCGTCGGTGATGGTCGCCTGCCCGCCGCTCGATGCCGTGATCACCTGGTACGTGTCGGGGAACAGGAAGCCCTCGAGGCTCGCGCCCTCGGGCAGCTGGAGCCACTCGTAGTCCGCAAGGAGCTCCGGCGTCGGGTGCTTGGCGAGGTCGTAGAACGCCTTCGGGTCGATGCCCGTGTCGATGGTCTCGAGGAGCGCTGTCATCTGCTCGATCCGCAGACCCTCGCGGAAGGTGATGTTCGTGGTGCTCACGACGAGCTTGGCGCTGACGAGCGCATCGGCGATCTCCGGCGGGGTCATGGTCCCCTTCAGCAGGAACTGCCCGGCTGTCAGCTTGTCGCCCAGTCCGCTCGTGAGCGCCGTGTACAGGAAGGCATGCTGGTCCTTGATGAAGCCGGTGTCGAACAGCCGCGGCGCCAGCAGGTAGATCGTGTCGCCCGGGTCAACCGTGAACACCTGCTCGCGGTCGTCGCTGCTCCCAGGCTCGGTGAGGGCGCTGCCCAGGTCTTCCTTGACGAGATCCGCGATGAACGGGAACTTCACGATCGAGCTCGGGTTGTCCCACGCCCAGCCGACGATGCCCGCCCGCACGATGGGCCGGAGTGCCGTGAACAGCACGACCAGCACGAGCGCGGCGAGCGCCCCCGCGAAGATGAGGAACTTCAGGAAGCCCGGGATCCGAGGGCCGCTGGCCGGATCGCCTGGTCGTCGCCGGCCACGAACCGGCGGATTGCCGCGCCCATCGGACGCCCGCCAGGACGGCATCTCCGGCTCGCGGGGGCCGCGACCGCCGCGAACCGTCACGCGCGCTGCGCCTCGAGGCGTGCCTGGTGCCGAGCGTCGAGCTCGTCCTGGAGGATGATCGCGGCCGCTTCTCGATCCACGCGCTCACGATAGCGGTCGCGCTGCATCTTCGACGGCGGGCCGCCGGCTCGCCCGCGGGGCATCGGGCCGAGGCGCTGCTCGGCGATGTGGCTCGTGTACCGCTCGTCCCGGAGGGCAACCGGCAGGCTCAGCCGCACGCTGATCGCGGCGGCCCATGTCGATGCCGATTCGGCCATCGGCCCGCGGTCGCCGTTTGCATCGAGCGGCAGCCCGACGACGAGCTCGGTCACCCGCTGCTCCGTGACCACGCGTTGGAGCGTGGCCGCGTCGTCTGCCGGCGCGAGGCTCCGTGCCCGGTTCACGGTCATGAGCGGGCGCGCCGACAGCCCATCGACATCCGCGATGGCGAGCCCGATGCGGCGTTCGCCCAGGTCGATCCCGAGGATCGTCACGGCGTCCCGCTCCCCGACGGTGAGCTGCCCGACGGCGCGGCAGATGCCTGCGGCTCGCCGACCGTGAACGTGATGCGATCCGGATTGGTGGGCACGCG
>DATAIB010000149.1:0-1720 GCA_036262855.1 Candidatus Limnocylindrales bacterium | reverse complement strand
GGTCGGCGCGATCACGGCGCTGGTCGGCACCGAGGGGCACCAGGTCATCACCGCGTACGACGGGCTGACCGCGGTCCGGCGCTACCGCGAGGAGCGGCCCGACATCGTCCTCCTGGACCTCGCGATGCCGGGCCCCGACGGCTTCACCGTTGCGGGCCGGATCCGCGCCGAGGGCGATGCGCCGATCGTCGTCGTCTCCGGCGAGAGCTCCGAGGAGGCCAAGGTGCGGGCGCTCGGGATCGGGGCGGACGACTACCTCGTGAAGCCGTTCGGGCGCGCGGAGCTGCTGGCGCGAATCGCCGCGGTCATGCGACGCGCGGATCGCGGCCCGGTCGGTGGCACAGCCGGCGCCGATGGCGAGACCACTGCCGACGGCAACCTCCGCGCTGGATCACTGACGCTCGATCCCGGCCGCCATGAGGCCCACGTCGGCGACGAGCGGCTGGACCTGACGCCGATCGAATATCGGCTTGCGGAGGCGCTCGTCCGCGCGGGTGGCGATCTCGTGCCGCACCTCCGCCTCGTGCGCGCCGGCTGGCCTTCCGAGGCTGACCCGGACCTGCTCTGGCTCAAGCCCCACGTCGCCCGCCTCCGCCGCAAGGTCGAATCCGCCGGCGGCCCGAAGATCCTCGCCGTCCGCGGCGTGGGCTACCGCCTGGAGTCCTGACCGGCGGTTGACATGCAAGTCGTGGCTTGCATATAGTCCGGGCAGTGGGCGATGTCTTCAAGGCCCTGTCCGACCCGACGCGCCGGGCCATCCTCGATGAGCTCCGGGATCGGGACGGGCAGACCCTGTTCGAGCTGTGCGTTCGACTGATCACCAACCACGGCTCGAGCTCGACCCGCCAGGCCATCTCGCAGCACCTCGATGTCCTCGAGGACGCCGGCCTCGTCCGGACCCGCCGGGAGGGCCGCTACAAGTTCCACGACCTCGACACGTCCCCGCTCCGCGAGATCGCGGATCGATGGCCGCTGCCGAACCGGACCAACGCGACCGAACCGAAGGAGACCGACGGATGAAGATCGTGGTCACGAGCGTGCTCGTCGACGACCAGGCGAAGGCACACCGCTTCTACACCGAGATCCTCGGGTTCCAGACCAAGCAGGACATGGACCTCGGCGGCGGCGCCCGATGGCTGACCGTCGTCTCGCCGGACGCGCCCGACGGCGTCGAGCTGCTCCTCGAGCCCGACGGCCATCCGGCCGCGAAGCCGTGGAAGGCGGCCCTCGTCGAGGACGGGATCCCGTACACGTCGTTCGGGATCGACGACTGCCGGGCGGAATACGAGCGCCTTCAGGACCTCGGCGTCGTGTTCACGCAGCCACCGACGCAGATGGGTCCGGTCATCACCGCGGTCTTCGACGACACCTGCGGCAACCTGATCCAGATGGCGCAGATGGTGGCCTGAGGCCAGCGGCGGCGGCACTCCGCCCGCGGGCGGGCTATGCCACCTCGGCGAGGGCCTCGGTGAACTGCGCGTTGTAGAGCTCGGCGTAGAAGCCACCCTTCGCGAGCAGCTGCTCGTGCGTCCCCTGCTCCACGATCGAGCCCTTGTTCATCACGAGGATCGTGTCGGCGTCGCGGATCGTCGAGAGCCGGTGCGCGATGACGAACGACGTCCGGTTCTTCATGAGCCGCGCCATTGCGCGCTGGATGAGCACCTCGGTGCGGGTGTCGACCGATGACGTCGCCTCGTCGAGGATGAGGATCGAGGGGTCG
>DATAIB010000148.1:0-4349 GCA_036262855.1 Candidatus Limnocylindrales bacterium | reverse complement strand
ACCTCCTTGTAGTCGATGACGACGGTCTTGTCGGCGCAGAACGCGCACACCTTGCGGCGGCGTCGATCGCGGTAGAAGTCGTCGCGCTTGCGAGAGGTTCGGGCGGTGGGTGGCATTCGGTGGGGTTCTCCTGGAAGTCGTGGTGACGACGGCGCCTAGAACGGCAGCTCGTCGATCTCGGTGTCGTCAAATCCGCCGGAGCGGCCGCCGCCCGCGGGAGCGCCGGCATCGGCCGGAGCGCCCGGAGCGCCGGAGAACTGGCCCTCGCCCTGCTCGCGCTTGTCGAGCGGGAGGACGGTGTCTGCGGTGATCTCGAGCGAGATCCGCTTCTGGCCGTCCTTCGCCTCGTACTCGCGAGTGCGGAACCGCCCGTCCACCAGGACGCGCGTTCCCTTGCGCAGGTTCTCGGCGGCCCGCTCGCCGCGGTCGCCCCAGATGCTCACGCGGAACCAGTCCGTCGCCTCGATCCATTCGCCGGTCTGCTGGTTCTTGGTGGACTGGTTCACGGCGACGCTGAACTCGGTGACGGGGCGACCGCTGGGCGTGTACCGCATCTCCGGGTCGCGCCCGAGGTTGCCGACGATCTGGATCTTGCTGAACGCCATCGTTCGACCCTCTCAGTCGATGGCGGCCGGGGCCGCCTCGCTCTCGGACTCGTCGATCCGCTCGCGGCCGTCGTCCTCGTCCATCTCGTCCTCGGCGGACGGGAGCTCGTCGCCATCGAGGCCGCTGTCACGCGACGCGCGGGCGGGACGCTCCTGGCGGACGACGAGGTGGCGCAGCACTTCCTCGGTGATGAGGAGGCCGCGCTCGAGCTCGAGGATCGCCGTCGTCGGCGCTTCGAACACGATGATGTGGTACGCGCCCTCACGGTGACGCTCGATGGGATATGCGAGCCGGCGGCGGCCCCAGGGGGCGACCTTGACGATCTGGCCGCCTGCGGCGGTGATCTGTCGGGTGGTGCGATCGATGATCGCGGAGGTGCGGTCGTCCGGCGCTTCCGGACTGAACACCAGCATGAGCTCGTAGCGGCGCATGGGCCGTCAATCTCCTTCCTGTGGGTATGCCCCGCTGGTGCCACGGCGTTTGCAACGCTGTTGCGCGGAGCAGAAAGGTCAGTCGGCGGAGTCTAGCACCACGATCCGTTGATCCTTCGCGGGCCGTCCTGCGAACCGGTTGTATCCTTCGGCGGCGCCGACCGCCAGTTCACCAGGGAGAACCGTGGCCGACACCCGAATCCTGCTCATCGGAAGCCCCGACAACGACTCGCTCATCAAGGTCCTCGGCCGGCAGGGCCGATCCCTCACGCGGATCGAGGACCCGGAGAAGCTCGCGTCCGTCGGGAACGACCACAACGTCATCGTGATCGAGAGCGTCCTGCCGCCGAAGACGGTGGCGGACGTGTGCCGCGAGCTCCGCGCGAACCCGGACCTCGCCGAGGTCCCCGTCCTCGCCGTGAGCGCGACCGACGAGGTCGAGGAGCGCATCCGGCTCCTCGAGGCCGGCGCGGACGACGTGATGATCCGGCCCATCGACGAACGGGAGCTCGACGCCCGCGTCGAGGCGCTCGATCTGCGCCACCGCCGCTCGAAGGAGCTGCGACCAGCCGGCCCGTCGACCGTGGTCGCACCGACCCGGCGGCCCGGGCGCCGGCTCATTGCGGTGTATTCGCCGAAGGGCGGCGTCGGGACGACGACCGTCGCGGTGAACCTCGCCCTCGCCATCTCGGCGCGCGAGCCCGAGCGCGTGGCGCTGGTCGACCTCACGCCGATGGGCGGCCAGGTCGCGACGCAGCTGGACCTGCGCCCGAAGCTGACGGTGGCCGAGCTCGTCCGCGACAGCCAGGGGACGATCACCTCGGACGTCCTGCGCTCGACGTATCTCACCCGCGACGAACGGGGAATCTCCGTGCTTGCCGGCTCGGCGGGGCCGACCGCGCAGCCGTTGATGAGCGGCGGGGAGGCATCCCGCATCCTCGAGGCCGTGATCGCCGCGCTGCCGACCGTCGTCGTCGACCTCGGCTCGCACCTCGACGAGCGGGTCATGGCCGCGATCGATGCGGCGGATGACCTCGTGGTCGTGGTGACCCCGGACTTCCCGGCCCTCAAGTCCGTGCACCAGTTCTTCGAGTTCCTCGGCGAGTCCGGCAAGGCAACCGAGCCGACGATCGTCGTCAACGAGACGTACGCGCTCCAGACGCTCACGCCGGCGGACGTGGAGAACGCGCTCGCGCGCCGGGTCACGATCCGCCTTCCGTACGACCCGCTCCTGTACCTGCGTGCCGTCAACCAGGGCACGCCCGTGTTCGCCTCCGCGGCGACCTCGCAGCCCGCCCGCCGCTTCGACCAGCTGGCCGCGGTCCTGCTTGGCGAGGACGCGCCGCCGGCACAGGCCGAAACGCGCCGTCGTGGGCTTGCGGGGATCTTCGGCCGGAGCTAGATCCTCGCCGGGCGGCTTTGCAGCCCGCCGGAACCGGGGTCGCTCAGGCGATCTGCTTCGCTTGCACGAGCGCCCACTTCGTCGCGATCGGGTTTCCGAGCTTGCGGTCGGGCCACGGCATGTCGAGCACCGCCGTGATCGCGAACTTCGCGCCCGGGAGGGTCAGCACTTCGGCTTCCTTGTTTGGTGAGCCTGAAAGCTTCTCGATGTCGCGGGCATTCGTCAGCTCGAGCTCGAGGACGACGCTGACGGTCTGGTCGTCCGCGATCTCCTGATCCCCCGACCCGCGGCCACGGGAGTACTTGTCGGCGACCGATCGCTCCCTCGATGCGCTGCCGAACCGGTTGAGCTCGTAGCCCCGCGCAGGCGCTCCGGACTCGTTGGTGACCCCGCTGATCACCTTTCCGATCTCGTACCGAGTGTTGAACGCCGCTTCCGTCAACCGCTCGCCGCGGAAGGCCTTCCCCTTCCAGGGCGGGAGCTTGCCCAGGGCCTGCATGAGCACGCCCGTGTGCATGGCGCCTTCCTTCATGGCCATGTTGATGTCCTTGGACGAAGCGGCGAGGCGCTTGAGCGCGGGATCCTTCGACTTGGCCAGCCCTTGCTGAACGTAGTCGCGGCTGTTTCCGCTCGCCGGGACGATGTAGCCGTAGTCGGGGAACGAATACGTTCGGATCGCGGCAATCTCTGCGGCCGTGAGCTGGTACTTCGAGGCGAGCTTCAGCGCTGCCTTGTCGGCACCCTTCGTTGCGGTGTCACCCGTCGTCCCACCGCCGGCGAGCGTCGTCGCCGGGCCCGCTGCATTGAGCTTCGCGCCCTGGGAGAGAGCACCCATCTGCCCGAACTGCTCCCTCGGATCGAAGGGCGCCTGGTCGTACCGCTGACCGTTCGGCGCGACGCCGGGGACCTCGGGGTTCCACTTCGACCCCTGGCTGGCGGGATCGAAGCCCTCGAGGTACTTCTCCTGCGCAGCCTTGTTGCTCAGCTCCCGCAGGCACTCCGCCTCCAGGAGGTGCACCTTGTCGCGCTGCTGGCGTTCACGTGAGGACTTCGCGTCTGCGTGCTTCTGCAGCCACGTGTCGCTCAACGCGAGCAGGAGCAGGACGTACCGGTGCCGTTCCGACGCGGATCTGGCGCCCTCGTAATCCGCGAGGACGCGCACGATCTTGCCGTACGTCCCGACGAGGATCCGCTGATGCCTGCCGAGATCCCGCGCGCGCGACGTCATCGCCCGCTGGACCGTTCCCTGACCCGCTGACGCGCGCTGGGCGGTCACCAGCTGTGCGACCGCCTTGTTTCCGGCCTCCCGCTGGAGCTGGAGCACGCCAGCGTGGCGCGGGTCCATGCCGCCGGCGATCGCCTGCCGCTGCGCGGTGAACGGCGAGCGCATGTGCGCCTTGGTCAGGAGATCCGAGCTGAGCAAGCACACCTCGTTTCCGCGGGCACAAAGACCGAGCCGGTTCGGCCGTCTGGAGCGTACGGTGACGCGTCGCGGCGCGGCAATGCCCGTTCGGGCAAACCTTGCACGATCGGGCAGCGGGGCCGGGCACGGATCCTCGTACCGGAGGCGGGATTCGAACCCGCACGCCCTCGCGGGCCGCCGATTTTAAGTCGGCTGCGTCTGCCATTCCGCCACTCCGGCGGCCGAAGCGTAGCGCGGCCGCTCAGGCGCTCGGCGTGTGCTGCGCTGGCCGGGGCTCGGGCTCGATCCGGCCGCCGCGAACCGTCGCGCCGACCACCATCGCGGCGCCGACGAGGACCACGTTCTTGATGATGTACTGGCCCTCGAGCGTCGGCGCGATGGGGAACACGCTGAACGTCTCCTGCGGAAACAGGACGAGCGGCAGGAACGTGCCGAGCATCTGCAGCGCAAGCAGCGCCAGCGTCGCTCGCAGGAACTTGCCGAAGAT
>DATAIB010000147.1:0-2008 GCA_036262855.1 Candidatus Limnocylindrales bacterium | reverse complement strand
CTCGAGGCCTTCTCGCGCGATGAGCTCGCGGCATGAGGTGCCGGCCGCGTAACCTGCTGCAATGGCCGAGCCCGAGAAGCTAATCGTCTCCTGGGATGACCTCGACTGGCTCGTGGCCCAGATGGCGGAGCAGGTCGGCGCGAACTACGACGTCGTGCTCACGATCACGCGGGGCGCCCTCGTCCCCACCGGCATGCTGGCGTACCGGCTCGGGATGCGGAACATCGTCGTCGCGGCGGTTGCCTACTACGACGACACCGGCCACCACGCGGAGCAGCCGACGTTGCTGCAGTTCCCCTCGGATCCGCTGCTCAACGGCCAGCGCGTGCTGATCGTCGACGAGGTCTGGGACAGCGGGACGACGATCGCGGCCGTGGTCGAGCGGGTCCGCCTCGCAGGCGGCGAACCCACGACGGCCGTGCTGCACTACAAGCCGACGAACTCGAAGGTGTCGATCACGCCCGACCACCATGTCGTGTCGACGGACGCCTGGGTGGTCTACCCCTACAAGTACGGCAAGTGAGCGGCAGGCCCGCGGAGCCGAGTTCGCGCTCGCGGATCCCGGCGCTCGGCCCGAACGGCGAGGGCTGGGTTGCGCTCCAGGGCGTCTGCTTTGCGCTGATCATCGCCGCGGTCTACTCGGCACCGCAGGGCGCAACCGAGGACGGGGCCACCGCTGGAACGCGGATGGTCCTCGGCTACCTGCTCGGGTTCATCGCCGCGGCGTTCCTGGGCACCGGCATCGCGGCGCTGAAATCTGCCCGTTCGTTCGCGTACGTGCCCCAGCCGACCGAGCAGGGCCGACTGGTCGAAGGCGGTCCGTACCGCCTGGTGCGCCATCCGATCTACACGGGCCTGATCCTCGGCGCGCTGGGCCTCGCGATCAACATTGCATGGGCCGGCACGTTCATCGCCGTCGCCCTGCTCGCGATCGTGCTCGACCTGAAGCGACGCCGCGAGGAGATCTGGCTGACACAGCGTTATCCCGGCTACGCGGCGTACAAGGCACGAACCAAGGCGCTCGTGCCGTTCCTCTACTGAGGGCGGTCGAGCGCGACGCTCAGTCGGCGTGCGCCTCGAAGCGCGCGATCACCTTGAGCAGCCGGTCGACGGACTTCAACAGCGGCTCCGTCGCGTCCTCCGGGAGCGAGTCGCGGATCGAATCCTTCGGGCCGTAGGCAGCGCGGACGGCGCGCGCCGTCGAGCGAATGCCCGGGATCGGGTCGTCACGCAGCCGATCCGGCACGGTCGCGAGGTACGCGGCCCATCGCTCGTTCCGCACATCGCGAGCGGCCGCGAGCGCAGCGTCCGCGTGGCGCGCAGCCTCGAGGGCGGCCGCATCGACCTCCGGAACCTGGTGCCGCGCGAGCGGCTCTCCCCGCGCCACCACTAGCGGGCCGCGGGGACTCCGCTGCGAGTCCGCTTGCCGGCGCCCGATGCGCCGTTGCCGGCGCCCTTGCCGGCGCCCGACGCGCCGTTCCCGTTCGAGGCGGCCGAGACCATGGCCTCCGGGTCGATCGGTACCGCGACCGCCCGTACAGGTTGCCCGGATCGGCCCGCGGCCTCGGCGAAGGAGACGTTCGACAGCGGCACGAGCGGCTCGCCGCGCAGCACCCGCGCCAGGTACTCGCCCGTCGCGGAGCCCTTCGTCTTCGCGACGGCCTCCGGGGTGCCCTGCGCCACGATGCGGCCGCCCCGGGCGCCGCCCTCGGGCCCGAGGTCGATGATCCAGTCGGCCGTCTTGATGACGTCGAGGTTGTGCTCGATCACGACCACGGTGTTGCCGGTCTCGACGAGCCGATGCAGGACCTCGAGGAGCTTCTCGACATCCGCGAAGTGCAGGCCCGTGGTGGGCTCGTCGAGGATGTAGATCGTCTTGCCGGTCGCGCGTCTCGACAGCTCCGTCGACAGCTTCACGCGCTGCGCCTCGCCGCCCGACAGCGTCGTCGCCGGCTGGCCGAGGTGGATGTAGCCGAGCCCCACATCGTTCAGCGTCTGGAGCTTCGAG
>DATAIB010000146.1:0-3891 GCA_036262855.1 Candidatus Limnocylindrales bacterium | reverse complement strand
GTGGATGATCTCGCGGCCGATCGCGTTCGCGAGCGCGATGTCCGACCCGACGTCGAGGCCCAGCCACACGTCCGCCCACTCGGCCGAGGACGTCCGGCGCGGGTCGACCGCGTAGAGGCGTGCCCCGTTGTGCACGCCCTTGAGCAGGTGGTGGAAGAAGATCGGATGCGTCTCTCGGGCGTTCGAGCCCCAGAGGATGATCAGATCAGTCTCTTCCGCCTCGCGATATGAGCTGGTCCCACCGCCAGCACCGAAGACGGTCGCCAGACCGGCGACAGACGGTGCGTGTCAGGTGCGGTTGCAGCTGTCGATGTTGTTGCTGCCCAGGACCTGTCGGGCGAGCTTCTGGGCTGCGTAGTTGACCTCGTTGGTCGCCTTGGAGCAGCTGAAGATCCCGATGGGGGCCTTCGCCTCGGCACTGGCCCGTTTCGCCAGTGCGGCGCGGAAGCCCGCGACGGTCCGGTCGAGCGCCTCGTCCCAGGTGGCCTGGCGGAGCTCGCCGCCCTTCGTGTCACGCACGAGGGGATGGGTCAGGCGAACATACGACTTCGGCACGATGCCTCCGTTCTGCGGTTCACCGCCGGCGCGTCTCGCCGGTCGCCCGAGTGTACGACCGGGCGGTGTCCTGTTCGGCACGTTCGGCGTCGTTCACCACGTTCCGCGCCGCGCGCAACCGTGCCGCACCGTTCGGTATCGCGCGACGCGCAATTCCTGCCAAATAGCAGTGGGACCACTGCTATATCGCCGAGTGGAAGGCACGCGGCGGTGATGACGGACCGCACGCGCTCACGATGGTCGAAAATCGGCCGGTCCGGGCCGGTCTGGGCGTGCAGCTGCGACATACCAATCGTGGGGCTGCTATGTGGCAGCGAATCGCCCGGTCCGGGCGAGTGAATCCACCGGGCAGGGGATTGACGCGGGACCAACGGTCCGACACCCTCCCGCCGTGACCACCGCGGGGGCGATCGATCAGCTGGACGACCATCAGCACGCGTCCGCCCATGCCGCAGGCGACGCAACGGGCCACGACCCATCCGGCGACGGCGATGCGGGCGACGGCCGGATGTTCTGCTACCGCCACCCGGATCGCGAGACGTGGCTCCGGTGCGGTCGTTGCGACCAGCCGATCTGCACGAAGTGCTCCGTCATGGGGCCGGTGGGGGCGCGATGCCGCGTGTGCGGCCTCCGACCCAACGACGGGCTGAGCAAGTTCACGCCACGGCAGCTCGTCCTCGGGACCGGCGTGACCCTCGCGGCAGGCCTTGCCCTCGGCTACCTCGGCGCGCAGCTCGGGTTCTTCGCGATCATCGGTGGCTTCTTCGTCGGTGGGTTCGCGGCGGAGCTGTTCAACCGCGTGGTCGGCTACAAGCGCGGGCCCGTGATGCTGACGATGCTGTTCGGCGGGCTCATCGTGGGCACGCTCGCCGGCATGGCGCTTTCGCTCGCGAGCCTGTTCGGCGCGGTCCCTGGCGAGGCGGCGGAGCCGCTCACCGCGCTCATGCTCCAGTCATACCTGCCGTATGCCCTCGTGAGTGCCGGCGCCGCATGCGCGGGCGCGTACTCGAGGTTCCGCTAGCCCCTCGGCAGCCCGAAGGACAGCCCCTCGGGGTCATCGAACCGGGCCTGCACGCCCCAGCCGCCGAAGTCCTCGGACACGGCAATCGCGAGGTCGTTCTCGCCGGCTTCGAGCGGCAGGTACACCGTATCGAACCAGCCGATCGAACCGAGGAAGCGGTAATCCCGCGAGCGGTACGAGTCGTCGCCGCGGAACAGCGCGCGCCCGTTGCAATAGACGACGGCGCGATCGGAGAAGCCGAGCTGCATCGGAACCACGCGCGCGGCCGAGGAGCTGATCGCGGCGCGCGCCCAGACGGTGTTCGCCCCCTCGGCAACGCCAGTCACCTTCGCGAGGTTCACGAGCCCGGTCGGCTCGCTGTCGAGGCGGGTCCAGGTTCGCCCGTCGAACGTCGCGGCGCGGAGCTGGATGGGCGGGTGCACTGCCTCCGCGAACGCGTCCGACACGGACCATGCCGGCACGATCCCGCGCGCCGGCGTGATCGGTGCAGGGCCTTCGCCGCGAAACGCTGGCGGCTCGCTCGACCAGGCGAACCGCGAGACGAACAGCCCCGGCCCGCCGACCAGGATTCCCGTGCCACCGCGCACAGCCGGCATGAGCAGCCGGGATTCGAGCGCGGGTACCGCCAGGTCGTCGACGAAGGCCTCGAGGCGGTCTCCGACGAACACGACCCGGATCGTGAACCACGAGCCGATCGGGAATCGGATCGGCGCCCAGTAGCCCGCACCGTGGTAGAGCTGCCACGAGGCGACGTCGTTGTAGACCGGGTTGTACTGGATCGAGTCCGGGTTGCCGACCTGGTGCGGCCGCACGTAGAACGACTCGTAGCTCTCGCGGTCGAGCACCCGCCAAACGACCCCGTGGAATGCCCGCTCGCCGGTGACGGCGACGTCCATCTCGATCATGCCGTCGGTCAGCTCGACGCCGGCCGGGAGGCCGACGAGGTTCACGCCCGCGCCGAACGTGATGCACGCCCGACCATCGAACTCGGTGGATTGGACGTCACCCGGCCGCCAATCCCACGCAGGATCGAGCAGTGGGACCTCGCGCATCACGCTGCTTTTCGCGCCGTGATGTTGAGTCGCACGTAGTCGAGCACCGGCTCGGGCATGCGCGCCGCGACGGCCTTCACGAACGGCTCGCGCTCCTCGAGCGGCAGCTGGTCGACGTTCGGGCGCAGGCAGAC
This sequence comes from Candidatus Limnocylindrales bacterium, assembly GCA_036262855.1. GTDB lineage: Bacteria > Chloroflexota > Limnocylindria > Limnocylindrales > CSP1-4 > UBA5189. The sequence continues at coordinate 1,129 of DATAIB010000146.1, read as the reverse complement.
CGTCTGCAGGAACGCCTCGAGCGGCCCGCCGCGCTCGAACCGCGTCGGTGCGTCCGAGAGCCACGCCTCGATGTGATCGAAGCCGGTTGCGCGGAGGCGTTCGATCGTCGCCTCGGGAGTCTGGAAGTTGTGAGCCTTCGTGAAGGTCGGGTCGACCGAGCGCGCGACCGCGAGGAACTTCGCGATGTTGCCGAAGCCGCCGCACTGCGCGACAAGCCACCCGCCAGGTCGGAGCGCCGCGCCGAGGCTCGCGAACATCGTGTCGTGGTCCATGACCCAGTGGAACGTCGCGGTCGAGAGGACGGCATCGACCGAGGCCGGCTCGAGCGGCAAGGGGATCTCGAGGCTGGCCTGGACATACGTCACGCGATCGCCGAACCGCGCCAAACGCTCCCTGGCCTGGGTCAGCATGGCGGCAGAGGCGTCCAGCGCCACCACGCGGCCGCGCGGCAGCCGGCCCAGCAGCAGCTCGGTGACGCGGCCGGTGCCGCAGCCCGCGTCGAGGACGGTATCGTCGCCCTCGAGCGGCAGCCGATCGAGGACCTCGGCGCCCCAGCGGGTCTGCGGGTCCGCCACCTTGTCGTAGCTCGTCGCGTTCCAGTCGCCCGTTGGCAGCGCCGTCTCGTTTGTCACGCCGCGACTATGGCATGACCGCCCGCTGGGGGATTGCGCGATTGCGCAAGCGGTGTAATATGGTTGCGTCGTCAACTACTTGGGCCGCACCAGCGCCCCTGACAACCAATCGGAGCCAATCTGATGGCCATCGCCAACCCCCCATCCGCCGCCAAGACCGAGCACGCCCAGCCGACGTACCGCAGCCCGGCCCATGAGGCAGCCGTTGCCCGCGCCGAGTCCCTCATCCAGACCAGCGACTTCGCCAAGCCGGCCGACGAATCCACCCTCGAAGCGACCGTCGCCGCGCTCAAGGACAAGGGCTACGACGTCCACGTCGCCGACTCGGCCGAGGACGCGAAGCGGATCGTGCTCGAGCTGCTGCCCGACGGCGCCGAGGTCGGCCAGGGCGCGTCGCAGACGCTCGACCAGATCGGCGTCACCCACGAGATCGAGGAGTCCGGCCGGTACACCCCGGTCCGCAAGATCACGCGATCGATGGACCGCTCGACGCCCG
>DATAIB010000145.1:0-16052 GCA_036262855.1 Candidatus Limnocylindrales bacterium | reverse complement strand
GTCCGCGTACGCGATCGACGACTACCGGATCGCCGACGACCTCGGCGGCGAGGGCGCGTTCAACGCCCTGAAGGACCGCGCGTGGGCCCGCGGGATCCGCATGGCCGCCGACATGGTGCCCAACCACATGGGCATCGACTCGGGCTGGGTCGTCGAGCACCCCGACCGGTTCATCTCGGTCCCCCACTCGCCGTTCCCCGCGTACGCATTCACGGGCCCGGACCTGTCGCCGGACCCCCGCGTCGAGATCACGCTCGAAGACCACTACTGGGATTCGACCGATGCCGCCGTGGTCTTCCGCCGCCGCGACCGCGCCTCGGGCGAGGAGCGGTTCATCTACCACGGCAACGACGGCACCTCGTTCCCCTGGAACGACACCGCCCAGCTCGACTACCTGCAGGCGAGCGTTCGGGAGGACGTCATCCAGACCATCCTCGCCGTCGCCCGTCGGGCGCCGATCCTCCGGTTCGATGCCGCGATGGTCCTCGCGCGCCGCCACATCCGGCGGCTCTGGTATCCCGAGCCCGGCCAGGGCGGCGCGATCCCCTCGCGTGCGGAGCACGCGATGTCGAACGCGGCGTTCGCCAAGCGGATGCCGAAGGAGTTCTGGCGCGAGGTCGTCGATCGGGTGGCGCAGGACGCGCCGGGCACGCTCCTTCTCGCCGAGGCGTTCTGGCTCATGGAGGGCTATTTCGTCCGCACCCTGGGCATGCACCGCGTCTACAACTCCGCGTTCATGCACATGCTCCGCGACGAGGACAACGCGGGCTACCGGCGAGTGATGCGCGACACGCTGGAGTTCGACCCGGCGATCCTCTCGCGCTTCGTGAACTTCCTGACGAACCCGGACGAGCGACCCGCCGCCGAGCAGTTCGGAACCGGCGAGAAGGCGTTCTCGGCCGCCACGTTGCTGGCCACGCTGCCGGGGCTGCCCATGCTGGGCCACGGCCAGGTCGAGGGCCTCCGGGAGCGGTACGGCATGGAGTTCCGGCGCGCCCGCTGGGACGAGCCGATCGACGAAGGCCACGCCGGCCACTTCGCCTGGGCCATCGTGCCGCTCCTCCGGCGCCGCGCCGAGTTCTCCGGCACGCACCGGTTCCAGCTCTACGACGCCCACGCCGACGACGGCTCGATCGACGAGAACGTCTACGCGTACACGAACGGCTCCGGCCCGACGCGCAGCCTCGTCCTCGTGAACCATCGATACGGCGACACGACGGTCCGCATCGAACGGTCGATCGCGGCGGCGCCGTTCGGTGGCGGCGACGCTCGCACCAGCGTCCACCTGTCCGACGCACTGGAGCTGCACGGCGATGGCGCGCCCGCTGACGACGTCCTCCTGCGCCTGTTCGACCCACGCTCCGGCTGGGAGCTGCAGCGCACCTGTGGCGAGCTCCGGCGCGAGGGCCTCCGGGTCAGCCTCGGCGCCTACGAGGCGCGCGTGCTCTCGATCGACGTGGTGACAGCGGCGCCTCCCGAGCCGGCGGCCGTCGAGGAGCCGATGTCGAAGCCAAGGGCCGCTGCCAAACTTGCGCCCGCGACGCCGCCGATCAAGCGGCCGCTGCGCCCGCGCAAGTCGCAGCCGATCGCCGCCCCGAAGCGCACGCGGCTGACGCGCCGGGCACGTTGATGCCGGCAATGTCGACGGGCGCCGGCCGGTAGGATCCGTCCATGGTCAGCACGCCGCCCGTTGCGCCACGCTTCGATCCCGCCCCGAAGGGCTGGGTGCAGCCCGTCACGCTGGAAGGGCGCGCCATCCGCCTGGAGCCACTGACGCTCGAGCACCTTGATGACCTCGCCGAGGTCGCATTCGAGGGCAACCTCTGGCGCTGGACCGCCGTGCAGCCGTCGAACCGCGATGAGCTGCGCATCTGGATCGAGGCCGCGGTCGCGACCCGCGAGGCCGGCACCGAGATGGCATTCGCGACGGTCGATCGGTCGACCGGCAAGGCGATCGGCAGCAGCCGGTTCATGTCGATCGTGCCCGAGCATCGCCGGCTCGAGATCGGCTGGACGTGGGTCGCGCTCGCATGGCAGCGCCGCGGCGCCAATCGCGAGGCGAAGTACCTGCAGCTGCGCCACGCTTTCGAGGACCTCGGCGCGAACCGCGTCGAGTTCAAGACGGATTCGCTCAACGAGAAGGCGAACCCGGCGCTGCTCGGCATCGGCGCCACGTTCGAGGGCACGTTCCGGAACCACATGATCATGCCCGGCGCCCGCCTGCGCCACTCGAACTACTACTCGGTCACCACCGAGGAATGGCCCGCCGTCAAGACGATGCTGGAGTCACGTATCGGCGCTTGATCGCTCTGCCATCATCGATCGGCCGGGGCGCCCGGCCGGGACCCGGTCATGCCGAGGGGGTGCGCACATGGGCAACTTGATCGTCAAGGTGATCATCAACGCGATCGCGGTCGTGGTGGCCGTGATCGTCGCCAAGCAGTGGATCTCGTTCCCGGCCGTCGACGGCCTGATGAAGCTCCAGGGCGACTGGTGGCAGGTCCTCGTCGTCGCGCTGATCCTGGCGCTGATCAACAGCTATCTGAAGCCGATCCTGAAGGCGCTGTCGTTCCCGATCACGCTGCTCACGATGGGCCTCTTCGCGTTCATCCTCAACGCGGCCCTGCTGCTCCTCGTCGCGTTCATCGCCGACATGGTGAAGATCGACTTCACGATCGGTGGGTTCCCGCCGGACTTCACGCTCAACACGGTCATCGGCGCGATCGTCGGCTCGATCATCATCAGCCTCGTCTCGATCGTGCTCGGCATGGTGAACTCGGGTCGCCGGATCATCACCTAGTCCCCAGCCCGCACGGGGCGCGGTTCAGGCCGCGCCCATACACTTCGCGGCCATGGGTGCCGTCGACACGATGGAAACGTTCTTCGAGAAGCTCAACGAGGGCGATCGCCCGGGCGCGGTCGCGCTCATGGACGACAAGGTCGAGATGCGCATCCACGTCGGCGACAACGCTCGAACGCTGCGCGGGGTCGAGCAGGTGGGTGGCTGGTTCCTTCGTGCCGAGCCGGGCCTGCGCATGATCCCGGGCGAGGTCCGCGACCTCGGCATCACCTACCAGGCGGACGTCCTGACCGTTCGACCGGGCGCCCCCAGCCAGCATCTCGACGCCTCGTTCCGCGTCGAAGCCGGCAAGATCACCTCGATCAACCTCACCCCGCGATAGCCGCTCCCGTCGCGGCGCAGGTCGCGGCTGGGGCTTACGACGCGGCCGGCAGCTCCGATGGCGCCGGTACCGGGATGATCAGGACGTCGCCGATCTTGAGCTGATCCGGGTTCGGGTGGCTGTCCTTGTTCGCGTCGATCAGCTCCTGGAGCGTGATCCCGAACCGCCCCGCGATGCGTGAGAACGTGTCGCCCTGCTTGACCGTATAGAGCACCGGGGTGGCCTGCGGCACGGGCGTCGGGTTGATGCTCGGGACCGCCGTGATCGCCGGAACCGACGGGGTCGCCGTCGCCGCAGCCTGCGGGCTGCCGAAGCCGAGCAGCCCGGGCAGTGCGAACAGGACCGCCGCTGCAAGGGCCAATGCGATCACCGCGACGATGATCGGCGGGATCGACAGGCCGCTCAGGCTCCGGGATCGAAGCGTCGGGTATGCCTCGAGCGGCTTGGCGCGCTCCCACTCCGGCGCGACCTCGTTGCGCCGCTCACGGCCGCCGCCGCCTCCGCGCCCGGGATCCCGGCCCCCGTCGCCGCGGCCACCATCGCCGCGGCCACCATCGCCGCGAGCCGGAACGCCGGCATCGCGACCGCCGCGATCGCCGCCGCCCGGGCGCTCGTTGCCGCCCATCGCGAAACGGTCGGATTCGCGCTCCCGCCGGCGCCGGATCGCGGGCTCGGCCGGACCGCCCGCAAGCTCGTCCTCCCAGCCCTCGGGACGGCCGACCTGCGGGTCGATGGGGGGCACGGCAGCGGCAGGGGCGAGGTCGTCGTCGGGCTCGTCGTCGTCGAGATCCGCGGTTGCGTCCGCAGCCACGCGATCGGCATAGCTGCCCGAGAGCCCGCGACCTCGACGCGGCACGTCGGACGCCAACGCCCCAGCGATGCCAGCGGCGCCGCCGGCAGCAGCGGCCGCGGCGTCGTCATCGAACGGCTCGTCGCCGTCGTCATCGTCGTCCCAGAGCGTGCCTTCGGCGTCGGAGCGGCCACCGCGCGACAGCCAGGGCGGGGGCGCCTGCCAGCTCCGCGGCGGATTTCGCTGCGATCCGCCCGCAGCCACCCCGTCCATGGATGTCGACGACTTCGGCGCCTCAGGACGAGAGCGAGCGGCCTCGCGCCGGGCCCAGTCCTGGAAGGTCGGGCAGACGGGGAAGGCCGAGGAGAGGCAGTACGCCTCCTGGTGCGCGAGCGCACGCGGGGCCGGCTTGGACTCGGCGTAGCAGCGATGCCGATGGTCGGGGCTGGTCGCCCGCTCGTCCCGATCGTCCTCGAACGCGACGAACGGACAGGCGGGGGCGCCGTCGGCGATGGGGAGCCCTCGCTCGGTCATCGGGGCGGATGATAACCGCGCCCTCCCAGCCACCGCCCGACAGCGGTGAGATCCGCCACGAACGCCTGGTATGCCGCCTCGCGGCCAGGACCGGCGCGGAGGATCGATGACGGGTGCACGGTCGCGACGACGAGCGGTGCCACGCCGAGGCCCAGGGGCGTTCCGCGCTCCTTCATGACGGCGACCGGGCGACCCGTGACGGCCTCGGCAGCAGTGGCGCCAAGGAGCACGAGGGCCTCGGGGCGCACGAGCGCCAGCTCCGACTCGACCCACGGCAGGCACGCCCCGATCTCGACCTTGTTGGGCTTTTCGTGGAGCCGGCGCTTCGAGCCGGGCACGGGCCGCCATTTGAAGTGCTTGACGACGTTGGTGACGAACGCAGTCTCGCGGTCGATTCCGGCGTCATCCAGGGCGCGATCCAGCATCGCGCCAGCAGGTCCGACGAACGGCGACCCCGCGAGGTCCTCCTTGTCGCCCGGCTGCTCGCCGACGAGCATCAGCCGCGCCGGGATCGGGCCGAGCCCGAACACGGTCTGCGTCGCGTGCTCCCAGAGCGGGCAGGCGCGACAGCCCGCAGCCGCATCCCGAACCGCTCGGAAGCCCTTGTCGCCGTGCGCCCTGCCGGCCTCGACCGCCGCGAGCGCCGCCACGGGACGTTCCTCCGGCGGCGTGGTCGCGAGCGTCATGGCCGAACCGGGTCGCCGCTAGGCGCTCGGGACGCGGCGGATGGGCCGGGTGACCTCACCCCGCATCGATGCCGGCGGCGGCGCGCCCGCGAACGCTGCCGAGCCCTGCGCGGGCACGGCTGCGGAGGCGGCCACATGCACGGATGCGGATGCCGCGCCGGGCACTGGAAGTGGCGCGGGCAGCGGTCCGCGGGCACGGACGCGCGCGGCCACGCTCGCCTCGTATGCGCGAGCCGCCTCGGGGAGTGCGCGGCGCACCCAGTCGTCGACCCGCCAGCACAGGATCGGCGCGATGGCCGCCAGGTACACGTACGAGCCGAAGTAGCCGCCGAACTGCGCGATGAGGAACACCAGCGTGCCGACCACGATCACGCGGTCCATCGTCCGGATCTTCACGCTGCCGTAGATCGCGACGAGACCCGCGAAGAAGTAGCGGACCGTCTCCAGTGCGCGCGCGACCGCATCGGGCGCGAAGGAATCGAGGATCGCGCCCAGGCTCCAGTACGCGGAGCGCAGATGCGTCTCCTGGGCCAGCTGCAGGCTCTTGAAGTACGAGCCGATGCCCCACGGCCAGATGACCGGCGCCCACGCGACGACGGACGCGGCGAGGAAGGCGATCAGGGTCGGGATGCCGGCGAACGCCACGAGCGGCGGGAGCCACGCGATGGCGTAGGGCTTGAACGCGACGGCGACGGCGAGGAGCGCCGCACCGAGCTTGGGCCGGTGGGACGCGATCACCAGGGCTGCAAGGATGAGCAGGCCGGCACTCGTGTCGTTGGACCCGTCGACCGACGCAAGCACCAGCGGCGGCGCCAGCGCGAAGATCGCCAGGCCGACCGGACGGCCGTTCGCGGCGCGGATCGCCAGCATGATCGTGATCCCGATCGAGACCATGAGCTCGAGCACGGTCGGGTCGAAGGCGAACGGGGCGTACCAGAGCAGGTCGATCGGGCCGTACGGATACGGGGCGCCCATCGGACGCGAGACGCCGTAGCCGAAGCCGTACGGGTTATCACCACCGAAGGCGTACTGGATCGCCTGGCGCGTGACGTCGCTGACGTCGGACGCGTGCGTCCCGAACATCGCAAGGCGAAGGAGGATCGCGCAACCGACGAGGACCACGACCGGCAGCCAGCGCAGCTTCCAGCGCGTCGCGGCCAGGAGGGTCAGCCCGACGGCGGCCGCGACCGTGATCGCGGTGCGGTCCGGCCAGATGGGCTGGATCGCGAGCACGAGCGCGACCGAGAGGGCAACCAGCCAGTCCCCGCTTCGGCCCCGTGGCGGGAGGCGCAAGAGTCGCGTCATGCGGCTGACACGCGGCGTTTGACAGTGAGCAGCAGCGCTTCGACACTCGATACGGACAATCTGAGGTCGCGCCGCCAACCGAGTGGCAGTGTCCAGCTCGAAGGAGATTCCATGTTCAAGACTCGAGTTCTCCGATTCCTTGCTCCGCGCACCACGGTCCGGGCGCACTGCGATCTACCTTGCGGTGTCTACGATCCCGAGCAGGCCCGAATCGAGGCCGAGTCCTGCTACAGAATCATCGAGAAGTACGCAGCCAACGAGGACACCGCCTACCGGACTCGCGCGATCGCGATCAAGGAAGAGCGCGCCGAGCTGGTGAAGCACCACCTCGACGTCCTGTGGCACGACTACTTCAAGCCAGAGCATCTCGCAACCGTGCCAAACCTGCACGATCTGTTCTGGCAGGCCAACAAGCAGGTCTCGAAGGTCAAGGCGTCGACGGACCTCGCGGACGCCAAGAAGCTGCTCGAGCTCATCGACGAGGTCGATGCGGCCTGGAAGGCGACCGGGGGCCTCGAGAAGACGCGGGTCAGCGGCCGCCCGAGCTGACCTCGGGTTCCTGCCCGCCCGTGGCATCCGGTCCGTGGCGCGTGGCCGTCACGGAGGGCTCGATGCTCCCGGCGATCGAGCCGGGTGACTGGCTGGTCGTCAATCCGCGAGCTCGCTCGTGGCCGGCGCGCGGTTCGGTCGTCATCGTTCGCGAGCCGATGACCGATGCGCTGGCGATCAAGCGCGTCGCGGCGCTGCCGGGCGAGAAGGTGCGCTTCGCCGAGGGCTACCTCACGCTCGCGGACGACGAGGCGTGGCTGCTCTCCGACGCCTCCGAGGCGTTGAGCGTCGCCGCCGGCTTCGGGCCGCCGATCGATTCGCGCCGGTTCGGGCCGGTCTCGGCAGACCGCCTGGTCGGCCGCGTGCTGTTCCGGTACGCGCCGCTGCGCCGCTTCGGGCGGATCGCGGCGGCGCCCGCTGCTGGAACGTGAGCTCTCGCGGCGCCGCCTGACCGGCGACAATCGGGCCATGCCCACCAACGACCGCCGCCTCGATCCGAACGCCCCACTCCCCGGCCCGCCCGACCCGTGGGCCGAGACCGAGATGCCCTCCCGCCGCGACGGACCGCCGTGGCACATGACCGAGATGATCGAGGCCGAGCCAGCCCTTTCGCAGCGGATCCTGGATCGACTGGCTGCGGACGGCTCGGCGCGGCAGCTCGCGCAGGTCGCGCGCCAGCACGCGGACGCGGGCCACCCTGTGCTGTTCGTCGGCTGCGGCACCAGCGAGCACGGCGCCCTGGCGGCGGCAGCGGTGATCGGGGAAGCGCTCGACGCCGTCGCGGTGCCCGCTGCAAGCGTGCAGGCGTTCGAGGCGAGCCTCATGCCGATGCATGGCGGCGGCCTGGTGGTCGGGATCAGCCACGAGGGTGGTACGTGGGCGACGATCCAGGCCCTGGAACACGCCAGGGCTGCCGGGATGACCACGGCGCTGATCACGGCGAGTCGACGAACGGCGGCGGCGCAGCGGGCGGACATCGTGCTCGAGACGCTCGAGATCGACCAGAGCTGGTGCCACACGGTCGGCTACCTGTCGCCCATCGTGGCCGCCGTGGAGGTCGCGGCGGTATTCGACGACCGATCGGACGTGGCGCCGGACGTCCGGCCGGTGCTCGCCGCCGGGCTCGAGGCGGGGGCTGTCGCCGCGGCCGAAGCGGCGGCGACGACGCTGGCCGCGCTCGATCGCGTCGTGGTGGTCGCCGGCGGGACCGATCAGATCGCTGCGCGCGAGCTCGTCCTCAAGATCGAGGAAGGGACGCACCTGCCGGCGGCATTCCGCCAGACCGAGACGCTCCTCCACGGTCACCTTGCCGGGATGGACGATCGAACGGGTGTCGCGGTCATCGCGGCCGAGCCGCTGGAGGCGGCGGCTCGGGCGAGCCGCCTCGCGAACGCGTTGCGTGCCGCCCTCGAGCTGGGCATCCGGCCAACCGCAATCCTGACGGCCCCCTATGCCGCTTCAATTCCCGACGAGCTGACGCCTGGCGGCCGGATCGTGATCAACGCGGTGGCGCGGAATGTCGGGCATGCGGCACAGGCGTTGCTTGCCACCGCCGTGCCGCTCCAGCTCCTCACCGAGCGAATGGCCCGCGTCCGCGGCGTGAACCCGGATCCGATCCGCCGCGACGACCCTCGGTACCTCGCCGCTGCGGCCGCCGGGAGCCCGACGAGCTAGGCCTTCGCGATGAGCTCCTCGGCGAACATGTCGATCATGCCGAGGTCGTGCGGCAGGAAGTCCTGGAGCATGATCCGCTCGATCCCCGCGGCCTCGTAGCGAGCAACCATCGCCCGCGCCTGGTCGGGCGTGCCGAAGATCCAGCGATTGCGCCGCGCGTCGAGCCACGCAACGCCCGACGCCTCGTCCTGGCCGAACGCGGTCATCAAGGATGCGGCGCGCGCCTCCACCTGTGCCTGGTCGCGCCCGATCAGTGCGCCCGCCATCGTCGACCGGGTCAGCGAGCGCGGATCGCGCCCGATCGCGCGGCATGCCTCGTCGAGCGCGGTCTGCTTCTCGGCGAGCGAATCGGGCGAGGACGATGAGAAGTTGAACTCGTCGCAGTACTTCGCGGCGATCCGATAGCCGCGCGGCGAGCCCTCGCTGCCGGTCAGGATCCTGGGCCGGAACCGCCCGTTCTTGCCGATCGGACGCCCCTCGACCTGGACGGGGCCGGGCCGTAGCACGCCGCCGCGCACCCGGATAACGTGCCCGTCGAAGTCCCAGCCCGGCGCCTCCTCCCACAGCCCGTGGAGCAGCGCGAGCTGGTCCTCCATCAGGTCCGCGCGCTCCTTGATCTCCGGGTAGGGCAGCCCGAGCGGCAGGTGATCGTCGTCATTCCAGCCCGCCCCAACGCCGACCTCGATGCGCCCGCCGCTCATCTCGTCGACGGTCGTGACGACCTTCACGAAGTTGCCGGGATGCCGGAAGGTGACCGGGCTCACCAGCGAACCGAGGTGGATGGTGGAGGTCTCGCGAGCGAGACCCGCGAGCACTGCCCAGGTGTCCGTCGACGCCTGCTCGGATGAGCCCGGGAAGCTGGCGTAATGATCCGAGCGGAAGAACGCTTCGAAGCCGGCGGCCTCGGCACGCCGCACGATCGCCAGCTGGTCGTCATACGACAGACCCATCTGGGCCTCGATCATCAGCGCGAACCGCATCGGCAGGCTCCCTTCGATTGCGTTGAATCGTGCGATGCACGCCACCCCGACTATTGGGGTTGACGAAATCATTCACGTCCGTAGAATGCTTCACCTAATGCGAAGTATTCCCACCCCCGCCAATCCCGCCCCCGGGACGAGCGCAGACGTCGAGGCCATCGTGACAGAAGTCGCTGCATGGATCGGCGAGCTGCGCTGCGCTTCCATGGGTCGGCTTGTCCAGGGCCACGTGAGCATGAGCCACATGCACGTGCTCTGGCTTCTCCAGCACCACGGCGAGATGGCCATGAGCAAGCTCGCCGTCCTGCTCGACGTCTCGCTCTCGAATGCGACCGGGATCATCGATCGCATGGCCGAGAAGGGCCTCGTCGAGCGCGTCCGCGTCCCCGATGACCGTCGCGTCGTCCTCGTCCGACCGGCCGAAGCCGGACGGCAGGCCGTCTCGATGACCGAGTCGAGCAAGCGCGACGGCATGCGGGCGGTCATCCGACGCCTGCCGGCGACGGAGCGACCGATTGTCCTCGAAGCGCTTCGAAGCCTCCGGCGGGCCCTGTCCGCCGAGGTCGAGACGAGCCCCGAGATGGTGCACCAGCACCACTTCGCCGATCAGGCGAACTGACCCACTTCTCAACACCGCTCCCTGGCCAGCGTCCCCGGCCCGGACCCCCAGTCCCCCAGCAGCCACGAGGAAGTGCAATCAATGGAATCGTTTCCCGTCGAACCACAAGGTGCCGGCAACACGCCGTCGGTCGCTGACGATCCCGCGCTCGGGCTGAGCCCGCGCGCGAAGCTCGAGATCCTCGGCGCCGTCCTGCTCGGCCTGCTGCTCGGCGCCCTCGACCAGACCATCGTCGGCGTCGCGCTCCCGCGCATCGTCACCGAGCTCGGCGGCCAGACCCTCTACGTCTGGTCCGTCACGATCTACCTGCTCACCAGCACGATCACCGTCCCGTTCTACGGCAAGCTCTCCGACCTCTACGGGCGGAAGCCGCTGCTGATGATCGGCATCGGGTTGTTCCTGCTCGGCTCGGCGCTGTCCGGCCTGTCGCAGGACATCTACCAGCTCATCGCCTTCCGCGGCCTGCAGGGCCTCGGCGCGGGCGCCCTGTTCCCGATCTCGCTCGCCGTCATCGGCGACCTGTACACGCCCGCTGAGCGCGGCAAGTACCAGGGCCTGTTCGGTGCGGTGTTCGGGCTCAGCTCCATCGTCGGCCCGCTGGCCGGCGGCTGGCTCACGGAGCACCTGAGCTGGCACTGGATCTTCTACATCAACATGCCGGTCGGCGCGATCGCGCTGTTCATCATCTGGCGCCTGCTGCCGAACATCCGGCATGGCGGCAACGTCCGTGAGCTCGACTACCTCGGCGGCGGCGTCTTCGCCGTCGCGATCGCGACCCTCCTCGTCGGCCTGACCAACAAGCAGACCGCCGACTGGAGCGACTTCTGGGTCGGTGGCCTCATCGGCATCGGCGCGGTCCTGTTCGCGATCTTCCTGTTCATCGAGTCGCGCGCGAAGCAGCCGATCGTTCCGCTCGACCTGTGGAAGAACCGGACGTACGCGTCCAGCATCGCCTCGACGTTCCTGATCAGCTTCGGGTTCTTCGGCGCGGTGATCTTCCTGCCCCAGTGGTTCCAGTTCGTGAAGGGCGTCAGCCCGACGGACTCGGGCCTCCAGTCGCTGGCCCTGCTGGCCGGCCTCATCTTCAGCTCGATCATCGCCGGCCAGCTGGTCGCGCGGACCGGTCGCTACAAGGCGATCATCATCGGCGGCCTCGCGATCATGGCCGTCGGCCTGTTCCTGATGTCCGGCATCCAGGCGACCACGGACCTGCCCGTGCTCTGGCTCTGGATGTTCATCACCGGCGTCGGCATCGGCCCAACGCTGTCGGTGTTCACGATCGTGGTCCAGAACGCGGTGCCGTTCTCCAAGCTCGGTGTCGCGACCTCGAACCTCACGTTCTTCCGCCAGATCGGCGGATCGATCGGGCTTGCGCTGCTCGGGACTGCGTTCGGCCAGCGGCTGACGACGGAGCTGCCGACGCAGCTCGTCGCGGCCGGAGTTCCCCAGCAGTTCGTGAGCCAGTTCGGCGGCCAGGGCGGCAACTCCGAGTCGCTGATCGTCGTCGGTCAGGACCTCGGGACGTCGATCCTGAACAACGTCCCGGCGCAGTTCCGGTCCGTCGTCGAGCCGCTCATCCCGAACATCGTGCACGGCATCTACCAGGCCTACTCGGTCGCGGTCGGGTCCGTGTTCCAGATCGGCATGTTCACGACGATCGCGGCGCTCGCCGTCGCGTTCATCATGAAGGAGCTGCCGCTGCGAACCACGCAGGGCCACGGCCCGAGCAAGGCCCCGGCGGCGGATGGCGCCGCGCAGCCGGGCGTTCGCCCGACGGCGTCGCCCGCGCTCGACTAGCGCCGCTGCGGCGGCCGCCGGCCGCCGGACGACAACTTCACATCACGACCCCATCGGTTCCGCCGGTGGGGTCGTCGGCTGTTCGGGGCTAGGATCGTCTCGATGCAGATCGCACCGATCCCGAGCATGCTCACCGCTGTCGGCGCCGCGAACGCCCCCTTCGCGCCCACGTTCCCTTCTCGCGACCTGCCACCGGGTGCGATGCGCCGCGTCTCGTTCGGCGACCTCGACATCGCGGTCGCGCACACCTCGCTGGGCCTCGTCGCGATCGACGATCGATGCCCGCATATGGCGGCGCCCTTGTCGATCGGCGAGCTCGACGGCTGCCTCCTCGCCTGCCCGTTGCACAGTGGCCAGTTCGACCTTTCGACCGGCCTTCCGACCCGCATGCCCACGACGGGCGGGCTCGATGCCGACGGCACCTACCACCCGACCTGGTCGCCGCCGGGGAAGGACCCGAAGCCGGACCCACCCGGGATCAAGGCCGAGGCGCGCCGCCTGACCCGCGTGCGCCGGATCCGTTATTACCCGGTTCGGGTCGTCGACGGCGTCATCGAGGTCGCCGTCCCGACGGAGTAGGCCGCGACGGCCGACGTGCTGTCAGGCGTTCGGAGCGGTCCGGGACCCGCGCATCTCCCGGCTCGCGGGATCGGCGGCGGAAGCAGCGCCCGCGGCGGCCGCGTCGCGGTTGCGTGCCGCTTCGCGAACGATCTCGATCACCCGCTTCGGGTCGTCGGTGACCTGGATGAGGTCGAGGTCCTGGGGGGCGATCATCCCCTGCCCCGCGAGCGTGGCCTTCAGCCAGGCGAGGAACGGCCCGAAGAACTCCGAGCCCACGAGGATGACCGGGAAGTGCTCGATCTTGCCCGTCTGGATGAGCGTGAGCGCCTCCATCAGCTCGTCGAGGGTCCCGTAGCCGCCGGGCATGATCACGAAGCCATCGGCGTACTTCACGAACATCGTCTTGCGGGCGAAGAAGTAGCGGAACTGGACGCCGAGGTCGACGTAGTCGTTGATGTCCTGCTCGTGCGGCAGCTCGATGTTGCAGCCCACCGAGAGCCCGCCGCCCTCCTGGCAGCCGCGGTTCGCCGCCTCCATCACGCCCGGCCCGCCACCGGTGATGACCGCGTAACCCTCCTCCGCCAGCAGCTTGCCGATCTCCCGGGCGAGGTCGTAGGCGGGGTCACCGGGCTTGACCCGCGCGGACCCGAAGACGGTGATCGCCGGCCCGATCTGGGCCAGCGCATCGAACCCTTCGACGAACTCCGAGAGGATGCGCAGGGATCGCCACGTGTCGGTGTCCTTGAACGCCGCACGCTCCTGCCGTACGAGGAGCTTCTTGTCCTCGGTCATCGTGGGCTGGCCGGGCATCTTGCGATCGATGTCGCGGCTCATCACGAGCCGCCCGGAACGACGATGCTCGCCGATCGGCTCGCCGCTCCGATCCGCGTCGCCGGTGTCGCCCGGCTCGCCGTCCCACCGCCGCATGTGCTGCCTCCTGCCGATCCGGTGTTGCGGCGCCGAGAGCATTCGAACGCCCGCCGGCGCATCCTACGCCGGTGACATCGCCAACCTCGCGCGCTTCGAACCGCTCGCGCGTTGTGATTGCCTTGCTCATTGCCGCGGTGGGCGCGGTGTGGGCGCTGCAAGGGCTCGGCGTGCCGATCGGCGGCGGGTTCATGGTCGGCAACCCGACGTGGATCTGGATCGGAGCCGCCCTGGTCGTGCTCGGGGCCGTGTACGGCCTCTGGCCGAGGTTGCGGAACCGGAGCTAGGCCTCCATCCGGAGCTCTTCGAGGTCGAGGTCGCGCTCGATCAGGCGCAGGGTTCGGTCGTTGATCTCGCGGTTGTCGCGCAGGTCGATGACCGCCGTCCGTTGCGCAGCGATCACGCCGTGCTGGATCTCCTCGTGCTCGAGGCGCTCCTGGCGCCGTTCGGCGGTTTCATCAGGATCCTGCGTGGCGAGGTGCTGGGTCCGGTCCCGGAGCGACGATTCGAGCCGGTCGAACAGCTCGCCGTGGCTGCCCCACGCCACGCGGGCGCGAGCGATCTCGGCAAGCCCTGCCCGGTAGGCCGCGCTGCGCGCCACGGTCAGCTCATCACCGTCGAGGTCGACGCCGTTCCAGCCCGCCCACCGAACGACGCGCGGGAGCGTGAGGCCCTGCCCGACCAGGGTCGCCACGATCACCGAGAACGTCACGAGGAGGATGAGGTCGCGCTCGGGAAAGTCGGCGGGCAGCGCGAGCGCCGCGGCGAGCGAGACCGCGCCGCGAAGGCCGGACCAGCCCACGACGAACGTGAGCCGCCAGGCAAGGCGTGGGCTGACCCGGGCGATCTGGGCGCGCACCGAGTTCGGCGCCAGGCTGGCAACGCCGACGTACACGAGCCGGGTGACGATGACCGTGGCCACCACGAGCCCGATGATGCCGAGCAGCTGGACCAGCGAACGCCCGCTCAGGCCGGCGAGGATGTCCGGCAGCTGGAGGCCGATCAGCACGAATGCGAAGCCGTTCAGGACGAACCCGACCATCTTCCAGCTCGACAGCCACAGCACCCGGCTGTTCGGGCTCAGGATCGTGCCGATCCGGCTCCCGACGAGGAGCCCCGCAGTGACGGCCGCCAGTACACCGGACACGCCGAGCACGTCCGCCGGCAGATAGGCCGCGAACGGAACGACCAGGCCGAGGAGCACCTCGACCGGTGGATCGTCGATGCGGCGGAGCAGCTTGACCGTCCCGATGCCCACGATGACGCCGATCGCGATCCCGCCCGCGACGGCCGCGACGAACCCGATGACCGCGTTGCCGGCCATGAAGCTGCCGCCGACCGCCGCCAGCAGCGCGGTTCGGTACGCCACCAGGGCAGTGGCGTCGTTGAACAGCGACTCGCCCTCGACGAGCGTGGCCACGCGGCGTGGCACCGGGATCCGGCGGAACACGCTCGTGGCCGCGATCGCGTCGGTGGGGCCGAGGATCGCGCCGAGGGTGAAGGCGGCCGCCCACTCCAGCCCGATCGCGGCGTGCGCCACGACGGCGACCGCCACGATGGTGAGCAGCACGAGCAGGATCGACAGCCGGGCGATCGGGAGCACGTCCGTCTTGAGGTCCCGGACCGGAGTTGCGAGGGCGGCCTCGAACAGCAGCGGTGGCAGGAACACGAGCAGGACCAGCTCCGGCTCCAGCGTGATCTTCGGCAGCCCGGGCACGAACCCGAGGGCGAGGCCGCCGATCACGAACAGGGTCGGGTACGGAACGCGGATCCGACGCGCCAGCTCGAACAGCAGCGCGATGGCGACGATGATCGCGAGGACCGCGGCAAGGGTTTCCATTGCCGCGTCAGGCTAGCGACGCGGCGACCTCTCCGCGGGCGGCGTAGCAGGGCGCCGAAGGGCTTGGCGACACGATCGCCAAACCGCGATGGGTCAGCGTGTGCTGGTCTGCTCGACCTCTCCACGCCACGCCCCGGTCTCGGAGCCGCGCGACTCGATGAACTTCTTGAAGCGCTCCAGGTCGCCCGCGACCTCGTGCTCGAAGATGCCGACCGCCGTCCCGACGGCTTCGATCGCGCCCTCCGGCTCCACGTCGAGCTGGAGCATTACGCGCGTCGTGTCGTCGTCGATGTGGTGGAACGTGACGACGCCGGCGTTCCGCGCGCCGGTGGTGCTGGTCCACGCGATCCGCTGGTCAGGCGTCTGCTCGGTGATCTCCGCGTCCCATTCCTTGCGCTTGCCCGCGACCGTGGCGACCCAGTGCAGGTGGGTGTCGTCGATCTGCTTGACGGACTCGACGCGCTCCATGAAGCGCGGGAACTCCTCGAACTGGGTCCACTGGTCGTACGCGGTACGGACAGGAACGTCGACGTCGATCGAATGCTCGACCTTGCTCATCAGGGCATGCCTCCGCTTTGCCGGCTGCGGCCGGGAGCCCTCAGGATGAC
>DATAIB010000144.1:0-9724 GCA_036262855.1 Candidatus Limnocylindrales bacterium | reverse complement strand
AGGCGATCCAAAAGCTCATCGCCCAGCAGAAGGCCACCATCGCGGCCCTGGCCGCGAACCAGAAGGCCCTGTCCGGCAAGATCGCGGGCACGAAGAACTCGCTGGCCGAGGTCAACGCGAACCTCCTGACCGTGCGGACGCAGATCGTCGAGATGACGGTCGAGGTCGCGCGCAGCCAGAACTCGGTCGATGAGGTCGCCGCGACGGCTGCCCGGCTCGACGACGAGCTCGCCCAGGTCGAGGCCCAGGAGGCTGCGAAGAAGGCGGAGCTCCAGGATCGACTCCAGCTGCTCTCCTCCCGGATCAAGGAGTCCTACAACTCCGACCGGACCTCCTTCCTCGAGACCATGCTCTCCAGTGCCGACTTCACGGACGCGCTGACGGAGGTCGGCTACCAGCAGGACTTCGCCGAGCAGGACAAGCTCCTCGCCGACCAGATCCTGGCCGACCAGAAGGTCCTCGACGTGCTCCACCAGAACGTCGTCCTTGCGCAGCAGCAGGCCGACGAGATGCACGCCGTCGCCACGGAGGCGAAGGCCCAGCTCGACAAGGAGCTCAAGGATCTGGCCGACGCTCGCAAGCAGCTCACTGCGCTGCAGGACGAGACGCAGCGGCTGCTCGCCGAGCAGCAGGCCGCCTACGCCAAGGTGGCCGCGAACAAGGCGCAGGCCGCGGCGCTGCTCAAGCAGCAGCTGATCGCCCAGCAGAAGCTCGAGGCGCTCGTCAGGAAGCTCGTCGCCGAACAGCTTGCGAAGGGTGGCATCCCGTCGCAGTACAACGGCACGCTGATCTGGCCGAACAAGGGCCGCGTCACCCAGGAGTTCGGCTGCACCGGCTTTTCATGGGAGCCGGCGTACGGCAGCTGCAGCCACTTCCATCGCGGCATCGACATTGCCAACTCGATGTACACGCCGATCTACGCATCCGGCGCGGGCAAGGTGATCTGGGCCGGCAAGAGCCCGTACGACTCGGCCTGGATCGTGATCATCGCCCATTCGTCGCACCTCGTGACCTGGTACGCCCACGTGGACAACCAGTCCCACAAGCCGGTCGTGCGCACCGGCCAGTACGTCGCGAAGGGCCAGCTGATCGCGTTCGTGGGCATGACCGGCAACACGACCGGCCCGCACGACCACTGGGCCGTGCAGCTCGACGGCAACTGGGTGAACCCGAGGTTGTTCCTGCCCCGCTGATACGATCCCTCCACGAACGGAGGGCGTGAGTGAAGCGGACGATGGCGCTGATCCTTGCCGGCGGTGAAGGCGAGCGCCTGTCCATCCTGTCCTCGGTCCGGGCGAAGCCCGCGGTCCCCTTCGGCGGCAAGTACCGGATCATCGACTTCGCCCTGTCGAACTGCGTCAACTCGGACATCACCGACGTCCTCGTCCTCACGCAGTACAACCCGCGCTCGCTGAACGACCACATCGGCCTCGGGCGGCCGTGGGACCTCGACCGGAGCAAGGGCGGGATCAAGCTGCTCCAGCCGTACATCGCCCGCGGCCGCGTCGCCGAGTGGTACCGCGGGACCGCCGACGCGGTGCTCCGCAACATGAACGTGATCGAGCACTCGGACGCCGACACGATCGTGGTGCTCGCGGGCGACCACATCTACAAGATGGACTGCCAGCCGTTAGTCGCCGCCCACCGGAGAAGGAATGCAGACGTGACCGTGGCGGTCCGGCGGGTGCCGCTCGCGGACGCGTCGCGCATGGGCATCCTCGCGATGGACGATTCGGACCGCGTCACGGAGTGGCAGGAGAAGCCCAAGCAGCCCAAGAGCGACCTCGCGTCGATGGGCGTCTATGTGTTCTCGAAGCGCGCGCTGCGCCGCTGGCTACGAGAGGACCTGCCGGACTTCGGCGCCAACGTCGTGCCCCAGATGCTCGCCGACGGCGCCCGCGTGTTCGGGTACCGGTATTCGGGCTACTGGCAGGACGTCGGCACGATCCAGTCCTACTGGGAGGCGAACCTCGCCCTGCTGGACGATCGACCGGAGCTGGACCTGTACGACACGGACTGGGTCATCCATACCAAGTCCGAGGAGCGCGCCCCCGCGAAGGTCGGGGCCACGGCGCAGATCCATCGCTCGCTGATCTCGCACGGCTGCGTGATCGAGGGAACGGTCGTGAACTCGGTGCTGTCGCCGGGGGTGCGGGTGGATGTCGGCGCGGTGGTGCGCGACTCCATCGTGATGTTCGACTCGGTGATCCGCGCCGGCGCCGTCGTCGATCGGGCGATCCTCGACAAGGAGGTCGTCGTCGGCCAGGGCGCGATCGTCGGCGAGGGACCGTATGACGGCCCGCCGAACAAGGCCGAGCCGGGCCGCCTCAACACGGGCATCACCGTGGTCGGGAAGCAGTCGATCGTGCCCCGCGGGACGCGGCTCGGCCGCAACGTGAAGGTCGGCGGCAACATCAAGAGCTCCGACTACGCAACGCGCGTCGTCCGCTCCGGGGGCTCCGTGGAGGCCGGTCGCCCGAAGGCCGCCGCCGGCAAGGGCACGAAAGGCTCGAAGGCCGCGAGCGGCTCCGATGCCGACGAGCTGCTCGACGAGGTCGTCTCGGCGGGCTGACGTTTCCGGGGCGCGACGGCCGGCGCGAACGCGGGCGGCGTTCGAATGACCGAAATCCGGCCCTGCTCTCTCATTGCCGGCAGCGATGACCGTCGGCGGCATACGACGCCGGCGACGGCACCGCGCCGGCGCTGGCACGGCACCGCGCCGGCACCGCGACAGCGTCCCGCGGCTCGGGAGCCGAGCGTGGATCCGCGGCTAGACTTCGCGGTCCATGTCCGATCGACCCGCCCGCGCCGCCGCAGCCAGCGCGGCCCCGGCGCAGGAGCCGAACCCCGACACCATCGAAGGCTGGCTCCGCGACCTCCAAACGCTCGGCCTCGAGACCGGTGAGCGCGTCGAGCGCGACGGCATCGCCGCGTGGGACGTCACCCTCGATGGGCGTCGACGCCGTGATCTCCGGACGACGGTCATCTTCGATCCGAACGTCGCCCTCATCGCCTGGGCGCACCTCGCGCCGCCGCTGGGCGATGGGTTGCGAAAGGCGTACCGGACGCTCCTGCGCTGGAACGACGAATTTCCGCTCGCGAAGCTCTCGGTGGCCGACGACGGCCGCCCGATCCTGTCCGTGGAAGTCCCCGTCCGCTGGCTCGACGCCGATGAGCTGGGGCTCGCCCTGGCCCGGATCGCCGGGATCGCGGACAGCATCTTCGAGGGGACACGGGGCTGGCTCTGGATCGGGGGCCGCGTGCCGGATGGGTACGCGGAACGGCCCGTCAGGACCGCCGCGCTGCTCGATCGCTATGCCGCCCGTCTCGGCGAGCTCCTGACCGCGGACGGGGAGCCGGAGCCCGTGCCCGCGTGACCCGTCGGCTCGATCGTCGCCGGCTCGATCATCGTCGGCTCGGCGCTGCGGCGCTCGTCGCGCTCTGCCTCGTGCAGGCGTGCCTGCTCCAGCTCGCGACGCCTGGCGCAACTGCCGCCGCGGGCTCGACCACGTCCGGTCTCACCCTCGCGGGCAACGCCACGTACGACGTGCTCCCGGACCAGGGCAAGGTCGCGGTGAGGGTCGCGCTCTCGGCCACGAACACCCTCAAGGACACGAAGACGAAGAAGTACTTCTTCCGGGTCGGCTACGTCACCGTCCTCCCGAACACCGCCAACTACAAGCTCACCGGCGGTTCGGGGAAGCCCAAGGTCACCGTCAGCTCGAAGACCGCGACCTACGTGAACCTGAAGCTCGACTTCGGGGCGAACCTGCCGGCGGGCAAGTCGACCGCCCTCACGCTCACGTACGACATCAAGGATCCCGGCGGCGCTGCCGACCGACCGATCCGGATCTCGACGTCCCTCGTGTCGTTCGCCGCGTGGGCCGTCACCGGCCCCGGCACGACCGGGCAGACCGTCACGGTCCGCTTCCCGAGCGGGTATGACGTCCTGGTGCGCCGCGGCCCGCTCAGCGGCCCGACGCCCGACGGGAGCGGCCACGACGTCTGGACGAGCGGCCCGCTCGCGAAGCCGTTGGATTTCGTCGCCGACTTCTCGGCCGATCGACCCACCGACTACACCTCGACGCAGCGGACGGTGCAGCTCGCAGACGGCACCGCGACCGTCACGATGCAGGCGTGGCCGGACGACCCGGCGTGGGAGCAGCGCGTCGGCTCGATCGTCGAACGGGCGCTCCCCGTCCTCGAGCGCGAGATCGGGCTGCCGTGGCCCTCGGACCAGCCGCTGCAGGTTCGCGAGGCGCTCGTCCGCTCGACCGGCGGCTATGCCGGCATCTACGACCCCTCGGAGCATCGGGTCGACATTGCCTACGCCGCATCGGACGCCGTCGTGATCCATGAGCTGGCACACGCCTGGTTCAACGGCGGTCTCGTCGCGGACCGATGGATCGCCGAAGGCTTTGCCTCGCACTACGCCGAGCTCACGGCGAAGGAGCTGGGCATCGACCCGGTGCCCGTCACGGCGCCTGATCCCGGCGCACCACCCACGCCGCTGAATGCCTGGGGCCCCGCCTCGCCCGACGCCACCGGCACCGAGGCGTGGGGCTACGCGGCGTCGCTCCAGGTGGCGGACGCGATCGCGGCGCGCGCCGGGGAGGACAAGCTCCGCCAGGTCTGGCAGCAGGTGCAGCGGGGGACGGGCGCGTACTGGCCGACCCCGAGCGCACCCGAGCCGGGGCTGGGTGTCCCGGACTGGCGCGGCCTGCTGGACCTGCTCGAGGACACGACGAAGGTGAGCTTCGCGGACCTGTGGCGGCAGTGGGTCGCGCGGCCGCAGGACCTCCAGGCGCTCACGGATCGCGCGGCCGCGCTCGATGCCTACGCACACACCCTGGCGACGGCGGGCGACTGGCAGCTGCCATCATCGATCCGGACGGCCCTGCGGGCGTGGCGGTTCGATGTCGCCCGCGACATCCTCGCCGACACGGACGCCGTCCTCGCCCAGCGGGCGCACCTCGACGACACGGCCCGCGCCGCGGGCGTCACGCTGCCCGGCACCCTGCGCACGATGTTCGAGACCGCTCCCGGTCCGGAGCAGGCGGCCGCGGAGGCGACCGCAGAGCAGACGGTCGTCGATGCGATCACGGCGGCGCAGGGCGCCCGGCCCGGCCCGGTGGGCGTGGCCGAGGAGTCGATCATCAACGTGGGCCTCCTCTTCCAGCATCCCGACACCGATCTGGCGGATGCTGTCTCCGCGCTCGCCGCGGGCCACCTCAACGATGCATACGCGAATGCGACCGCCGCCGAGGATGCGTGGCGCAACGCCGCGGACAACGGGCGGTCGCGGATCCTCAGCGTGATCCTGCTGGCCATCGCGACGTTCATCCTGATCAGCCTCGTGCGCCGAGGGCTGATGTCGCCGCGTCGCGGCGTGAGTACACTCGCCGCGCATCCGGCCGGCACGGCCGATGACGAGGGAGGCGCGGCGACCAAGGCATGACTCCGGCATGACCCCCGCGCGTCGAACCCGCCCCTCGGGCGAGATCCTGTCCGGCGAATCCGCCGACGTGTATTTCGCGCGCGCCGATCGCATCCTCGAGCGCGAGGGCCTCGATCCGATCGTGACGATGGAGGTCTTCACCCGCCGCGACGCCGTCCTGTGCGGGATCGGCGAGGTCAAGAACCTGCTCGCCCACGCGCTCCGCGACGCCAACGCGGACGAGGTCGTCGTCGAGGCGCTCGATGACGGCGACGCGATCGCGCCCAAGGAGATCGCCCTTCGGATCACCGCGCGCTACCGGGCCTTCGGGCTGTACGAGACGGCGATGCTGGGCATGCTCGCGCAGTCGACCGGCTGGGCGACCGCCGCGCGCGAGATCGTCGAATCGGCCGCCCCGCAGCCCGTGATCTCGTTCGGCGCGCGCCACGTCCATCCGGACATCACCGACGTGCTCGATTACGCGGCGATCATCGGTGGCTGCGTCGGCGCATCGACGCCTGCCGGCGCCCGTCTCGCGGGCCTGTCGCCGACCGGCACCATGCCGCATTCGCTGGTCCTCATCATCGGCGACACCGTGAAGGCCGCCGAGGCCTTCGATCGCGACCTCGAAGCCGATGTCTCACGCATCGTGCTGGTCGACACGTTCAAGGACGAGGCCGAAGAGGCCCTGCGCGTCGCTCACGCGCTGGGCGATCGCCTGTACGGCATCCGGCTCGACACGCCCTCGGAACGGGGTCGCGTCACGCCGGATCTCGTGCGCGAGGTCCGTGCCCGGCTCGACCAGGCGGGCTTCCAGCACGTCAAGATCGTCGTGTCGGGCGGCCTGACGCCGGAGCGCGTCGCCGTCTTCAAGGACGCGGGCGCCCCCGTCGACTCGTATGCGGTGGGGTCCTACATCTCGGGCGCGACGCCGATCGACTTCACCGGCGACATCAAGGAGATCGACGGGCGCCCGATCGCGAAGCGCGGCCGCATCCCCGGCCGCACGGACTCGCCGCGGCTCCGAACCGTCAACCTGGCGGACTGGCGCGAGGGCTGATCCCGCCGCCTGCCTGATCTCGCGAGCCGTGCGAGGATCGGGGCATGCACGACGACGAGCACGACGAGGGCAACGCCGCCGAGGAGCGCGGTGACGATGCGACGCCGCAATCCGACGAGGATCGCGAGAGCGCGTACGCGCTGCTCCAGCGTGGCCAGGGCCTCATGCGCTCGCGCCACCACGCGCAGGCCGCGATCGTGCTCGAGCGGGCGGCAAAGCTGGAGCCCGGCAAGGGGTCGATCCTCGAGCCGCTCGGGCGCGCCTACCAGCACTCCGGCCAGTTCGAGCGGGCGCGCGAGACGTTCGAAGCGCTGCTCGAGGTGGACCCGTCGGCGCACTGGGCACACTTCGCCCTCGCCGCGGCGCTGCGGAAGCTCGAGCGACCGGCCGAAGCGCGCACCCACCTCAGGTTGGCGATCGCGTTGTCACCGGCGTCGGTGCTGTATCGAACCGCGCTCGCGAAGCTCGACGCGGAGTCGCCGCCGCCGAGCGGGTAGCTGCGGGGCTGCGCTAACCCACAGCTATTGACTGCCAGTCAATGCTTTCGCGGTTGTGGGCCGCCAAATGGTCTCCTGGCCCGGGAACACGCGAAATCTTGTCTGCCAGTCAATTCCGCGCGGGATAGCGGCCGCAACGCCGAGTTTCTGGCCTCAGAACTCGCGAAATCTTTCTGCCAGTCAATTCGCGACGCGAAGACAGGCTCGCGGCCCTAGCTGGCTCCGGCTTCGCGGATCCGCGCGGCGGCGAGGATTCCGATCATCGACTTGGCGTCGTGGATGTCGCCGCCCGTCGCCATCGCGAGTGCGTCGTCGAACGGCACAAGTCGAAGCTCCAGGTGCTCGTCCTCGTCAGGCTGGAGCCCATCGGCGTGGGATGAGGTCAGGCCGGTCGCGAAGTACAGGTACATGAGCTCGCTCGTGAAGCCGGGCGCCGTGTAGAAGCTGCCGAGCAGCCGCCAGCTCGTCGCGCGCGAGCCCGTCTCCTCCTCGAGCTCGCGGGCGGCGGCCGCCGCGTGGTCCTCGAGGCTCCCGTCGGGAAGCCGGTCCAGCGTGCCGGCCGGAATCTCGAGCAGCGGCCCGCCCGTCGCGTGCCGCCACTGGCGAACCATCAGCACGCGATCCTGGTCGTCGATGGCGACGACCGCGACGGCGCCCGGGTGCGCGGCGATATCCCGGGTGGAGCGTCGGCCATCGGGCGTCTCGATCGTGTCGATGCGGAACTCGAGGATGCGGCTCTTCCGAAGGACCTCTGACGCCACGAGCGTTTCGCGCAGCGGGTCGTTGGCCGGGTCGAGCCCGTCGGTGTCGCGCGCCGATCTGGCAGCAGCGGGGCGACCCGCGGCCGATTGATCGCTCATTCGGGTACCGCGAGCGCGGCGAGCGTCGCCATGTCGGGGACGGTGAGGTCCGGCGTTGCCTCGGCGGCCGGCGTCGCGCCGCCGCCGTCCTTGCCGGCGCGCCGGTTGACCCACACGGTGTGGAGCCCGAGCCGCTTCGCGGTGACGTGGTCGTGGAACAGGCTCTGGGCGACGTGGAGGATCCGTGCCGGCGGCAGGCCGACCCGCTCGAACATGAGCTCGAAGCCGCGCGGGTTCGGCTTGTAGCGCTTCGCCTGCTGCGCCGTGACGACCTGGTCGAACTTGATGCCGAGTCGCGCTTCCGAGGCGGCAAAGAGGTCGTCGTCGCAGTTCGTGATGACCCCGAGCTGGAAGCGCGTCTGGAGTCGGGCGAGCGCAGCCCCGCTGTCCGGGAACGCCGGCCAGTCCACGACGGACCCGCCAAACCGAGCAAGCTCCTCCTCGCTGGGAACCTGTCCGAAATGCCCGAGCATCGCGGTCAGCACCTCGCCCAGCACGTCGCGGTAGCGCTTGTACGGACCGGCCTCGATCTCCGCCTCGTGCCGCGCGAACGCGCCGAGCACGCCCTCGTCGTCCCCGGCATCGATGCCGTGCGCGTCGAGGATCGGCCGGATCGCGGCGAGGATGCCGGTCTCCCAGTCGATGAGGGTCCCGTACGTGTCGAACGTCAGGACGTCGAAGTCGTCGAAGCTCAGGGTCGTCATGCCGGCGATGCTAGCGGCGCGGCTTGCGCCTTACGGCTTGGGACACGGTTTCGGGAGGGCACTCGGGGTCGGGGTCGGCGAAGCCTCCGCGGCCGGCCCGTCGAACACGGTCGCGACCGCCTTCTGGATGCGCGTGATTGCGCTCGTGGTCAGGTACTCGGGGTACGTGGGCGGAGCAAGCGAGATCGACTGGATGCTGCGGCTGTCGACGCGTGCCGCGAGCACCGCCAGGTTCGCGATGTCGTTCTGGTCGATCGTGGTCCAGAGGTTGTCCTGGGCGATGTCGAGCAGCTTCGGGACCTGCGGCAGCAGCGCGATCGGGTCCAGCTCGTGGGCGAGCGCGATGAGCACGCGCTGCTGGCGCTTCATGCGGCCGTAGTCGCTGTCCTGGTGGCGTGACCGGGCGTACTCGAGCGCGTGGATGCCGTCCAGGTGCTGGCACCCGGGCCGGAACGAGATCGTGATGTAGCCCGTGCCATCCGGCTTCGGGTAGTGGTCGTCGTACAGGCTGGACGGGATGTCGATCCACAGGCCGCCGACCGCCTGGACGAGATCGACGAAGCCGTTCAGGTTGACCACGATGGCGCCGTCGAGCGGCTGGCCGATCAGCTCCTGGATTGCGCCGCTGACGGCCCGGAAGCCGGCCGCATCACCGCCGGGGAACTCCGTCGGGTGCTGGACCGCGTAGACGTACAGCGAGTTCAGAAGGCCCGGATACCGCCCGTTCGAGAACGCGCCGGCGCTCTCCGGCGGGAGCGGCACGTTCAGCAGGTTGCGCGGGACGCCGAACAACGCGGCCTTGCCGGTTGCCACGTCCACGGAGAGAACCACCATCGTGTCCGTCCGCGCGAGCCATCTACCCGGTCCGGCGTCACTGCCGATCAGGAGCAGGTTGAGCCGGCCGTCCTGTGCCCAGGCCGGCTGCGGAATCGGCGTGGCGGTCGGGTCCGGTGGCTGCGTCTCGATGCCGCCGCCCGGCTTCGTCGTCGCCGTGGGACCCGGCGTGAAGCTGGCAGTGGGGATCTGGAAGCCCGTGTCCGGATTCACGAAGATGGCGTTCGAGGCTTCGTACGCGCGAATGCCGATGAGCTCGATGCCGCCGTAGATGACCGTGACGGCGAGCAGCACGACGAGCAGGACCGGGGATCGCTGCACGGAGGGCCGAC
>DATAIB010000143.1:0-3266 GCA_036262855.1 Candidatus Limnocylindrales bacterium | reverse complement strand
CCCGTCATGTGGAACCCGAGGCTGAACCCGTCCTGCTTCCCGAACGGCACCAGCAGCGACACGGACCCCTTGTCGAACCGGTAGGTCGTGAGCACGGTTCGGCCCGTCGCCTGGGCGTCGACCAGCCGCTGCTGCATCTCGGCCAATCGATCGCCGTGATCGGAGACGGCGAGCAATGCGTTGTCGGCGTGGAGCATCGCCTCGTTCTCGATGGCCAGGTTCTGGGCCAGGGTCACGAGGATGTCGTTGATGCCGGGGCCGCCGAACGATGGATCGAAGTCCGTGACGTCCTTGCCGACCGTGATCGGCGGCAGCGTGCCGGGATCGACCTGCGCCGGCAGGCGGTTGAGGACCTCGGCCGACACCGGGAGCGTGACGTTCCGCGCCGGCGTGCCCGCGAGGACGATGCCGCTGCCCACCACGAGCACGGCGAGGACGGCTGCGACGGCAGCGCTCGCCCGACGGGCGCTGCTCGCCGCGGCGTTGCCGCCGGTCGCGAGGCGCTCGGCGAAGGCGCGCAGGCGGTCGGACGTCGACTTCGGCTCGGGCAGGATCCGTTCGAGGAGCGGCCGAGCCGCGCAGACGACCACGAGTCCGGACAGCAACCCGACCTTCGCCCCGAACTCCGTCGTCTGGGGCGCGATCAGCAGGGTGCTCACGACGCCGACGAGCAGCCCGAATACCACCCGGCCGACGCGCCCGCCGGGGACGGTCTTGGGGTCCGTGATCATGAAGAACAGGAAGATGAGGATCTCGGGCGACGTCACGATGGAGCGCCAGAAGTCGACGCCGCACACCGGTGCGAACGACCAGCGCGTGACCATGCAGTGCCCGGATGCGGCAAGCACACCGAGCCCGGCCGCGAGCGTCAGCCAGAACGTCGCGCCGAGGATCAGCAGGTGGAGGCGCCGGGTGATGAGCGCGCCACCGATGAGGATCACGGCGTAGGCGAGCACCATCGCCGGGTTGGTGATCGGCGCCCACCAGAAGTCGAGCGGCTCGACGCGGGTAGATCCGAGGACCACGAACGTGACGACGAGCCCGAGGTTGGCCGGGTTGAACACGTGCGAGCCGCGGTAGCGGATCACGTACTTCGAGAGCAGGGACAGCGCCGCGACACCCGCGAACAGCCACCAGGCCTGCGTGGTCCAGTGGTCGCCGGGCGCCGTCCCGACCACGCGCATGATCAGCGCCACCGCGCTGCCGGTGAGCATCGCGCTGGCCGGCCAGACGAGCTGCCGCGTCTGCCAGAAGGTGATCGCCACCTCGAGGACGAAGCACGTCCCGATCGCCGCCACGATCTGCGGCACGCTCACCCAGAACCCAAGCCCGACCTGGCCGAGCAGGTGGACGGACAGCACGACCATCGCCACGTGGAGCCGCGGATCGCGCACGTTCGGCAGGACGAGCGGGTACGTCCCCCGGCCGATGGTGAGCGTCCTCGCGGTCATGGTCGGGCATCATAGGTGCATGGCACGAGACGAAGAACGGGTCGCACGGGCACAGCAGGAACCCATCGTCGGCGGGCTGCCGGACGTCCCCGGGATCGGCGCGGCGATGCGGCTGACGCCGGGGCTGGGCGTCCACCTCCGGGGCCTGGCGGACGAGGTGCTCGTCAACGACTTCCCGGGCGCGACCCTCCGACGGGACCAGCGCGAGATCCTCGCAACCGCGGTGTCGGCCGCGAACGACTGCTTCTTCTGCATGGATTCGCATGGCGCGTTCGTCGCCGCCCTGCTGGAGAAGGACGGCGCGCACGAGCTCATGCCGCTGATCGACACCGCCAAGGCAGGCTCGTCCGACGGCTTCGATCCGAAGATGCAGGCACTCCTCCACATTGCCCGGACGGTCCGCCGTGACGCGCTCGCGCTGTCCGACGCCGACGTCAACGCCGCGCACGATGCCGGCGCGACGGACGCCGACGTCCAGCTCGCCGTCCTGATCGCGTCCGCGTTCTCGATGTACAACCGGCTCGTCGACGGGTTCCGGGCCCGGACCGCGCCCACCACCGAGGCGTACCGCACCCGCGCCGCGGAGATCGCGGAGAACGGCTACAGCGCCCCCTCCCCGAGCGCGTCGGCTCCCACGCCGGGCCCCACGGCGGCGCCTTCCCCCGCCACGACACCGGCCTGACCCGCGGCCCGATCTGGGCCCCGCCGCTCGCAGACCCGCCGCCGAGCGCAACGGTTCCGTCATCGTCCTCTCATCCAATTCCAAGAAACGGCGCCCAGGATGGCCCCATGAACCCGTCCACGCGCCCCACGACCACCCGCGAACGCGACCGCGCACTGCAGCGGCTGCGCTCGATCACGACCGGGGTCGCCGTCCTCGGAACCGCCGCGACAGCGGGCTTCGGTGCCCTCGCCGCGGTCACCTGGTCCGGCTCGACGACCGGCGTCGATCAGGCGGCAGCCGCCGATCCGACGGCGAACGCGCGGCTGACCGGCGCGGATGAGGATGCCGACACGCTCACCGGCGCCGACGCGATCCCCACGCCCGGCCCGGCGACGGCCGCGCCGCTCCAGCCGAATCCCACGCCCCTCGCGACGACCCGCAAGAAGGCAAGGGTCACGAGCGGCGGCTCCGGATGATCCGCTGGCGGGCCCTCGGAACGCACGTCGACCTCCTCGTCCACCGAGGCGACCCGCGTGCCGCGCGCGAGGCCGTCCAATCCGTGCTCGAACGCGTCGACCGGACCTACAGCCGGTTTCGAGCGGACAGCGAGCTCGTGGCACTTAATGCCCGCGCCGGCACGACCATCGAGCTGAGCCCGCTGCTTGCGGACGCGATCGCGGCGGCAATCCAGGCGGCGCGCCAGACCGATGGGCTGTGCGACCCGACGATCGGCCGGGCGCTGCTCCGGATCGGCTATGACGCCGACTTCGCCACCGTTGCCGCGGGGAGCTCCCCGATCGAGCTGCGCATGGAGCGCGTCGCGGGCTGGCAGTCCCTTCGCTTCGATCCCACCGCGCGGACCATCCGCATGCCCGCCGGCGTCGAGCTCGACCTCGGCTCCACGGGCAAGGCGCTCGCCGCCGATCTGGCCGCGACGGCAGCCGTGGAGGCGATGGGCCGCGGCGGCGTCCTCGTGAGCCTCGGTGGCGACCTGGCCATCGCAGGCGATGTGCCCGAGGGCGGCTGGCCGGTCCTCGCCGCGGACGACAGCAGCATCGCCCCCCGCCGCAATGGCGAGATCATCGCGATTCGCGGAGGCGCGATGGCGACCTCCAGCACCACCGTTCGGACGTGGCGACGCGCCTCCGTGG
>DATAIB010000142.1:0-9193 GCA_036262855.1 Candidatus Limnocylindrales bacterium | reverse complement strand
CGCGCTCGCGGACCATGAGCCCGCCGATGTCGTACGCCTGGAACAGCCACTTGTGCGGGTCGACGGTGACTGAGTGCGCCCGCTCAAGGTCCGGCACGCGCGGGGCATCGCGTGGCGAGAGGCGGGCACCCGCGCCGTACGCCGCGTCCACGTGCAGCCAGAGGCCCTCGCGCCCGGCGACATCCGCGAGCTCGCCGGTGAGATCCACGGAACCGGTGTTCGTCGAGCCCGCGACGGCGGCGATCGCGATCGGCAGGAGGCCCGCCGCGCGATCACGGGCGACCGCATCCGCCACCGGCGCACCGTGGAGTCGGAAAGCGCCGTCCGACGGCAGCACCACGAGCGTCTCGGGCGGGAAGCCCAGCTCATCGAGCGCCCGACCGATCGAGAAGTGCGTCTGGTCCGACGTGTACACGCGGACGCCTTCGAGCGCGCGCCCCCGTGGCGCCACCGCGTCGCCGCGGACACGCGGGAGGTGCACGTCGCGAACGAGGGTCATCGCGATGAAGTTCGCCATGACGCCACCGGACGTCAGGATCCCGAACGATCCCGCGCCATACCCGACGAGGTCGCACAGCCAGCGGAGGACCTCCTCCTCGACGAACGCGCCGATCGGGCCGGCGTGCCACATGTCGATGCCCTGCTGGGCGACCTGCGACAGCACCTCGCCGGCGACCGATGCCACCAGGGGCGGCGGGGTGAAGTAGCCGAACGATCGAGGGTGATAGGCGCTGACGGTGTGCGGCGCGACGCGCTCGGCGAACTCGCGCAGGACCGCGTCGAGCGTGGTCGGCGAGGCGGGCGCGGCCGCGGGCCGCCGGCTGGGGCCGAAGAACGCCGAGCGGAGCCCGTCGTAGTCGGCCGGGGCGCCCATCGCGCGGTCGAACGCGTGGTCATAGAGGTAGTCGAGGGCGGTCTCCCAGATCGCGGCCCCGGCTTCGCGGAGCGCGGCACGGGAGCGAGATTCGTCGCGGACCGAGATCAGCTCGGGCTCGGGATGCCAGTCCGCCGCCGGCGGCGCCGCGCTCGTCGGTGCGTTCGCCGTCGATCTGGCACGATCAGTCACTCGGCGATCATACCGGCCGATCCGCATCGAACCCGCCACGAAGGAGCCCGCGACTTGGCGCATGCCTCGAACCCGCTGAAGCCGCCGTCCGTGAAGGCCGATGTCGAGTACAAGGGCGGGCCGCTGGACGCGGAGAAGGGCCCGGGTTTGGGCTGCTTCTGGCTCCAGATCGTCGTGCTCGCGGTCACGATCTTCCTGGCGCCGCTGAGCGCGGCCTGGAACTGGCCCGTTCCCATCGTGATCTTCCTGTTCGCGCTCGTGATCATCCTGCTGCTGTTCGTCGGGCAGACGATCATCTTCCTGCTCCGCCTCGTGGCCGCGGATCGGCGTGCCGACGCGCGCCGTCGCCCGATGTCCTCGACGGAGACGCGCACGAAGACGGTCGGCGAGATCGAGGACGAAGGCACGCCGGCGGCCGACTCGGAGCCCGACACCGGTACCTGATCACGGCGCCTGACGTCGGAGCTCCACGCCGGTACCTGATCACGGCGCCTGACTTCGGAGCCCGACGCCGGCACGTGACCACGGGCGCCTGACGTCGGACCCAGACGCCGGCACGTGACCTCGGCACCTGGCATCGGCACCTGGCCGCACCGCTGGACGTCGTTGACTGCCAGTCAATACAACCGCGGCTACGCCTCCACGGAGGCCGCGTCCGACAGTTGCGCCGCCCTTCGACTGGGTTTCGTTGACTGTGGGTCAACGATCGGACCGGAAGGGTCCGATCCGAGCCGCGATCGACAGATTTGTTGACTCACAGTCAATCCGAGCAGGGCGACGCTGCCCAAGGCCGCGCCGCGCCCCGGGGCGCCAGAGCCGTCCGAGCCGGGCGTGCGAGAATAGCCACTGCCCCAACCATCCCCGACTCGATCGAGCCCGCTGGAGGACCCGCGCCCAAGTGCCCGTGCTGGCGACCTACTTCAACGTTCGACGCGGTCGCGACCCGTTCTTCAAGTTCTACATGAAGACCCTGTTCCCGCGGCAGGTCCGCGAGTACGGTGAGAAGTACGGGATCAAGCTGATCGGCTGGTTCAACGTCGCCCACGGCTGGGACTTCGACAACGTGATCCTGTTCGACCTGCCGAGCTACGGCACCCTCGACGAGATGGAGAAGGACGAGGGCATCCAGATGATCGCCCACCGCGGCAGCGAGTGGATGATGGAGCGCCACCACACGATGTTCCTTCGCGAGCGCATGGGGCCAGACCTCATCGTGCACCTGTAGATGACGGACCTGTAGGAGGCCATGGACATGGACGCGCGCAGAAACGCACTCCTGGCCGACATGGCCCGGGACGCCGACATCGAACGGTCGGATTTCCTCGTTCGCGCCGGGCAGCAGCTGGAAGGCTTCATGCGGCAGCACGCCGCGCGGATCCAGCAGCTCGGCGGGCTCGTGCTCATCGACGACGATCCGGACTACCTCGCGGTCGCGCCGGATGGCACGTTCCGCAGCCGCAGCCGCGTCTTCGACGAGGTCAGGAACGAGTGGATCTCCGAGACGGAGGTCATCGAGACCGCCGCCGAGCTGTGCGAGATCTACAACCCGGCCGACATCCTGCAGGCCTTCGCGGACGCAGAGGCTGCCGACATCGGCGCGGGAGCCGGCGCAACGACAGAGGCCGGCGACGAGGCGACCCTCGAGGGCGGTCCGAGCAGCGCCGATCCGTACGCTGCCGCGGCCGACCAGTGGGCCGCCGGCCAGCCCGAGGTCCCCGAGGTCGATGACGCGGACTCCGCGGCGCTCGCGCTCTACGAGCTTGCACTTGACTTCCAGGATCGCAGCCAGCGCACCGAGGCCGGGCTCATCTCGGCCTACGAGAACGCGGCAGCGGGCCTGTTGAGCTTCATCGGCTCGGTGACGATCGTCGATGACGACGACGAGCACCTCTCGCTGAGCGGCGTCGGCTTCCGTGGCCGCGTGGTCCAGGAGGGCTCGCCGGACTGGCAGGACATCTCCAGCCCGGACGCCATCGTGCGCTTCTACGACCCGACCGACGTCTTCGGCGACCTTGCCGAGGCGCTCGTCGATGCCTATCCCGCGGTGGCCGAGGTGGCCGAAGGTGGGTCCGCCGACGGTGAGCACGAGGAGTCCGACGACGACGACGCCGAGGACCACGAGGACCCGGACGAGGACGACGACGCGGACGACGACGACGAGGACGAGGACGAGGACGACGACTTCGACGACGAGGACGACGAGTCCGAGTCGCCCAAGCGCTGACGGCCCGATCGATGGCCACCCGCACGCGAGACCCGAGTCCCGCGAAGGCGGCGTCGCCATCGATGCGGCTGGCAGGAGCGGAGCTCCTCGACAGCCAGGAGATCCTGCCGAACCAGTGGCTGCAGACCTACCTCGCACCTGAGCTCGTCGCCGGCGCGCGGGCCGGGCAGTTCGTCCACGTGCGGACCGGCGACTACTCCGGGCTCGTGCTGCGGCGCCCGTTCTCGTTCAACACGATCGACCCGGTCGCCGGCACGCTGTCGATCCACTTCCGAACGGTCGGGCGAGGGACGGAGTGGTTCACGCGGCTCCGGCCCGGGGATCGTGTCGACATGCTCGGGCCGCTGGGCCGCCCGTTCGAGGTGGATCCGAGATCCCAGCACCTCCTCCTCATCGCGGGCGGGCTCGGGATCGCCGGCGTTCGATCGCTCGCGGATGAGGCGATCCGCGACGGGCGGTCCGTGACGCTGCTGTTCGGCGGGGCGTCGGCGCGGGACGTGTACCCCTCATCGCTGCTGCCGGACGAGCTCGAGTACGTCGTCGCCACCGACGACGGTTCCGTTGGCCACCACGGGTTCGTCACCGAGCTGCTCGCCGACTACGAGGCGTGGGCCGACCAGGCCTTCGCATGCGGTCCGCTGCCGATGCTGCGCGCGTTGTCCGGGCTCGCCGCCACGCGACAGCGCCGGCTCGGTGTCGCGAACCTGGGTCGGAAGCGCGGTGGCGGCAAGCCCATCCCGCAGGGCTCGGCGCAGGCGCGACGCAAGGCATGGCTCCAGGTGTCGATGGAGCAGAACATGGGCTGCGCGGTGGGTGCGTGCCTTGGGTGCGTCGTCATGGACACGAAGGGCACGCCCCAGCGGGTCTGCCGCGAGGGCCCCGTCTTCGCGTCGGACGAGCTGGCGTGGGAGAGCGGCTGGTGAGGCACCGATGAAAGCGAAGCGCCGCGTCGTGACCTCCGGCGGGAGGGCCAACGCCGCGCCGGGGAAACGCCGCCCGACGGTCCGCCGCATCAAGCCGGCGATCGCCCCCGTCGTGCGCAAGCTCGTTGGCGGGACGCCGGCCTCGTCGACGGGGGCGAGCGCGCCCACGAACGGGTCACGCCCGGGCGGCCCGACGCCGCAGGCGCGCACCTTCGCATCCGCCTCGGGCGGGACCGCGCCCCTCGCGCGCGATGCCGTGGTCGATCTGTCGGTCGACCTGGGCCGAGGTCTCGTGCTCGACAACCCGATCCTCGTCGCGTCCGGCACCTTCGGGTACGGCACGGAATACGCGGACGTCGTGCAGGTCCAGCGGCTCGGGGCGATCTGCTGCAAGGGCACCACGCTCCGGCCCCGCGTCGGCAATCCGACGCCGCGCGTGACCGAGACGCCGGGCGGGATGCTGAACTCGATCGGGCTGCAGAACCCCGGCGTTGATGCCGTCATCGAGAAGTACGCCTCGACGTGGGCGGGCTGGCAGGTCCCGGTCATCGTCAACGTGGCGGGGGAGTCCGTTGCGGACTACGTGGAGGTCGCGCGGCGCCTCGAGGGCGTGCCCGGCGTGGCGGGGATCGAGCTCAACATCTCCTGCCCGAACGTCGGCCGCGGCGGCCTGCAGTTCGCCATCGATGCCGGCGCTGCCGGCGAGGTCACCGCCGCCGTGCGGCGTGCGACGGACCTGCCGCTGCTCGTGAAGCTGTCACCGAACGTGGCCGACGTCCGGCCGATCGCCCGGGCCATCGCGGATGCCGGCGCCGACGCGCTCACCGCGATCAACACGCTCTCCGGCATCGCGGTGGGCCCGTCGCGAACTCGGCCGCTGCTGGGCAACATCTACGGCGGCCTCTCCGGGCCGGCGAT
Organism: Candidatus Limnocylindrales bacterium; assembly: GCA_036262855.1. Taxonomy (GTDB): domain Bacteria; phylum Chloroflexota; class Limnocylindria; order Limnocylindrales; family CSP1-4; genus UBA5189. Next base: position 4,062 of record DATAIB010000142.1, on the reverse strand, counting down.
CAAGCCGGTGGCGCTTCGGATCGTCTACGAGGCGAGCCAGGTGGTCGACATCCCTGTCGTGGCGATCGGCGGCGTGACGGAGCTCGCCGACGTGCTGGACTTCCTCGCCGTGGGCGCGGCCGCGGTCCAGGTGGGCACCGCGATCTTCGCCGACCCGACGCTGCCCGTCCGGCTCGTCGACCAGCTCGCGGACGAGTGCCGCCGGCGCGGCCTCAGCTCCTACGAACCCCTCATCGGGACGGCGCTGCCCAAGAAGGCGTCCGCACCGTCGGCCAAGGGCGTCGAATACCGGCCCTAGGCAGCGCTGCAACGGGGCGCAGCGGCGGCGCGCACCGCCGGCTACGCGCGGCCGAGCCCGAAGTCTCCCTCCAGCCCGGCCGGCGCCGGCTCCAGCGGTCCGGCCTCGTAGCTGAAGCGCCGCACGGGCGCCGCGGCGACCAGCGCGCCGATCCGCGCATCGTCCTCATTCCATGCGACCCACCGGTCGATCGAAGCGGCGACGTCGTCCCGCGTGCCTGTCGATTGCAGGGCGACGATCTCGTCGACGTACGGCGTGATGGTCGCGAGCGCCCGCTCGTGGTCGATCGCGTATCGATCGCCCCGGCGGAGGAGCACACCGTCCGCGAGGAAGCGATTGATGATCATCGTCCGGACGATCGGGTAGGTCTGCGATCGTAACGGCGGGTTGATCCGAAGCCCGGAGTGGATGAGCGCGGCGAGCACCCCACGACGGTGCGCGGCATCGATGTCCCCCGCCCGTTCGAGGAAGACCGCGATCGAGAACGACATGACCTCGGCCTTGAGCTCCTCGATGATGTCGGCGTCCTCGCCGAGGGCATCGGCGAAGGTTCGGCCGTCCGCATGCCGATCCGGCCCAACGTAGTGCGCAAGCTCATGCGTGACCGTCTGCGTGAACGTCGCCTCGACCGTCTGCTCATCGACGATGGCAGGATCCATGACCGCGGCGTAGCGAGCGGTGTTGCTGGCGAACGCCCGCGGGTCCATCCCGAAGTTCCGGCGCATGAGGATCCGCCGGCCGTATCGGCGCGTGACCTCCGGGTCGTTCGGCAGCGTCTCGGCGAGCACGTTCCGCGCGCCGCCGAAGACCGCGAGCAGGTCGTAGCTCGCCATCGGCACGAGCTCGGTCCGGCGACGAGGCCCGGCATACGTGAGCGTCGCGTCGATCGCGTCGACGTGGCCGGCCCACTCCCGGACCTCGCGCGTGCTCTGCTCGTGCATGGCCAGCAGCGCGAGCCCGTGGGAGGCGCGAAGGCCCATCACGCCGTCGTCGTAGACCTCCCACGGCCCGACCACGACATCGAGGTTCCGGAAGCTGCCGCGAGCCCACGCGGGATCGGCAACTTCCACGTCGTCGGCCAGCATGCCGAGGCTTCGCAGCCGCAGGAAGGATGAGAGATCCCGATCCTCGTCCTCCAGGGCGCGTGATGCAGCGTGGAGGTGCTGCGCCACGGCGAGGGTCTGGCGCGGCCACGCGACCGCGTACCCGACCGCGTAGAACGGCTCCGCCTTCGCTGCGCGCGTGCCACGGCCGGCGAGCCGCTCGAGGTGATCGAGGAGCCCCGGGTGCGTGCCGGCAAGGACGGGGTACCGCTGCAGCGTTCGAAGGTCGTGCGCGAGGTTCTCGGCCGACGTCCGCCGGATGATCGTCGAGGTGCCCAGGAGATCGGCGTGCTGTTCCGGGTGTGCATCGGCGAAGGCGCGGATCTCGTCGCCACCGACACCGTCCGGATACATGGCGCCGCCCGGCGTCCACGGGCTGACCGGCAGGAACGCCTCGAGCTGGTTGTCGAGGGTGGTGGCGATCGGGCCGTCGAACAGGCGATAGAGGCGGAGCAGGTCCAGCGTCCGCTCGGGCCGGCCGAGCGCCTCGTGCCGCGCGAGCAGCTGCCGCCGCGCGATGTGCGCCTCGCGATGACGCTGCCCTTCATAGAGCTCGCCGATGGCGCGACCAGCCTCGACCACATGGTCGATGGCCCGTCGTTCGCCCGGGCCGAGCTCCGGGACCTCTGCCTCGAGCGGCAGCCACTGCGTGCGATCGAGGATCTCCCGCACCCGCCGCGGGGTCCACGTTCGGGCGCGTCGCTGTGGGTCGGCCACGGCGGGACCATACCAGCCCGGCCGGGCGCGATTTGGCGTTACGGGGATTCCCGCATCGGCGGCTGCGCGAGCCGCGGATCGCAGCCGGGAACCGGGCGCGACATCGTGGCGGGCATGGACACAGACACGCAGCACGGTTCGATCGGCTGGAAGGCCATCGCGGGCGCATTGGGCCTCGGCACGATCATCGTGCTCGTCGCCACGATGTTCCTGGGCTCGCAGGTGAGCGGGGTTCTCTCGACCGTGGGCGCATCCATTGGGTGCGGCTCGTGCGGGGCCGGCGGCGGGCAGCCGCAGGACCAGCCGAACACCGATCCCGGCTCGGCCGACGGCGGCAACGATTCGAATTCCGACGGGTCCGGCTCGGGGTCCGGGGGCTCCGGGTCCGGCACGACCTCGGGCGGCGGCGGCACCGGCGTCGTCCTCGCGGTCCCGCGCGACAACCCCCTGATCATCAAGACCGGCAGCATCACGATCCAGGTCACCGACGTGAGCAGCGCGGTCTCGGCCGCGACCGCGGATGTGTCGGCGCTCGGCGGGTATGCGAGCGGGTCGAAGCGGTCCGGCAAGAACGACGGCGTGCAGGCGACGGTGACGTTCCGGATCCCTTCGGAGCAGTGGGACGCGGCGCTCCAGGGGCTTCGTGGCACGGGCGAGGTCCAGGCCGAGGAGACGTCGACGGACGACGTGACGTCGAAGGTGGTCGACCTCGGCGCGCGCATCCGGAACCTGCAGGTCACCGAACAGGCGCTCCAGGCGATCATGGACAAGGCCGGGACGATCAAGGATGTCCTCACGGTCCAGGAGCAGCTGACCGACATCCGCGGCCAGATCGAGGAGCTGTCCGCACAGAAGGCGCAGCTCGAGGAGCAGGCGTCGTTCTCCACCATGACCGCCACGTTCCAGCTGAAGCCCGCGGCCGCCGTGGTCGTCGCGCAGACCTCCGGGTTCGACCCATCGAAGGAAGCCGATGCCGCGACCGCGAAGCTGATCCGCGGGCTCCAGAAGGTCGCGCGAGCCGGCATCTGGTTCGGGATCGTATGGCTCCCGATCCTGCTGGTGATGGGGATCGTGCTCGCGATCGCGTTCGTCATCGCGCGACGCCTGCGACGCTGGTGGATCGGCTCGCTGCCGATGGAGTACTCGGAACCATCTCGCTGATCCGCGGCCGCCGGGTGGGCCGTGCCGCGGTCGCTGGGCCTGGACCGCGGCCGCGGCCGCCTACACTTCCGGCTCGATGACCACGATCAAGTCGGCCTCCGCGCTGTCCGCGAAAGCCGCCATCGCGGAGCGGACCGAGGCGCTCTTCCGGAGCTCCGGCGCGCTTCGCAACGGCCACTTCCTGCTCAAGAGCGGCCGCCACTCCGACGCGTACCTCGAGAAGTTCGCGGTCCTCTCGGATACCGCGGCGACATCGGAGCTGTGCGGCTTCTGGGCCGGCCAGTACCGCGGCGCCGCCGACGAGCCGACGGTCGATCTCGTCGCCGGCCCGACGACCGGCGGCGTGATCCTGGCCTTCGAGACCGGGCGGCAGCTGGGAACGCGGGCCATCTTCGCCGAAGAGGTGAAGGCGGCCGATGGCGCGATGCATCGCGAATTCCGGCGCGGCTTCCGCATCGAGCCGGGCGAGAAGGTGCTCCTCGTCGACGACATCCTCACGACCGGTGGCTCGCTGCTCGCGATGATCCCGGCGGTCGAGGCGATGGGCGGCGAGATCGTCGAATGTGTCGTCCTCGTCGATCGGAGCGGCGGCCGGACGACCCTCACCTCGCCGTCGACCGGGCGCGTCTACGCGGTCCGTTCGCTGTGGGAGCTCGACCTGCCGACCTATGAGCCCGGACCGGAGACCTGCCCGCGCTGTGCCGACGGGGCGCCGCTCTACGCGCCGGGGAGCACCGGGACGGGCTCGATCCCGGCCGGCGCGGCGGCGAGCTGATCGCCGTC
>DATAIB010000141.1:0-3556 GCA_036262855.1 Candidatus Limnocylindrales bacterium | reverse complement strand
AACCGCCGAGGTAGCCCTGGCCGCCGGGCGTCCCGACCGGGCACTGGCGTACCTCGAGACCGCGGCGGGCCGGTTCGGCGAACGCGAGGATGCCGAGATTGCCGCGGCGATCTACGAGACGCTGGGCCGCGTCCTTCGCTCCCTCGGCGACCACGATCGCGCATTGGCCGAGCACCGCCGCGCCGCCTCCATCACGCCGGACGGCGCCACCGTGCTTCGCGCATCCGTGCTGGCGTCGCTCTCGCAGACGCTGATGCTGCTCGGCCATTTCGCCGAGGCCACGCGCGTCGGGAACGAGGCGATCGCGATCGCCCGCGAATGCTCGGTCTCGGAAGGCGACGCCGCCCGCTCGATCGAAGCGCACGCGATGTGCACCGTCGGCGTCGCGCGTGCCTGGGGCGCCGCGGGCGCGGACGGGATTGCCCAGCTCGAATCCGCGCTGTCGCTCGCCCGCGAGCTCGATGACCCGGAAGCCACGTTCCGCGCATCCCTCAACCTCACCACGGCGCTTGCGCTGTTCGGGCGGCGCGATGCGGCGATCGCGGTCACGCAGGATGCGATCGAACGGGCGAAGGCGGGCGGGCTCGAGGTCGCGTACGGCAACTCGCTGCGCGGCAACATCGCCGAGGCGCTCTTCCTTGCCGGCCGCTGGAGCGAAGCCCGCGAGACGATCCGCATGGCCCTGGAGTGGTCGCCCGACGCGGTCGCCTTCGCAGACGCGTCGGTGACGGCCGCGATGCTGGAGGTCGAGACCTCCGTCGACGAGCGCGCCGCGTCGCTGCTCGGCTGGCGGCCGCTGGAGATCGACCATGCGCCCGATCCGCAGCTGGAGGTCCCGGCGACACGTGCCGCCGCTGCGTTCGCGCTCTGGAGAGGCGACGTTGCGGATGCGCGCCGGGCCGCGGAGCGCGGCTGGGCGCTGGTGCGTCGCGCGGAGGACTGGTCGCTCGCCAGTCGCATGGCCGCGACGTATCTCGAGGTCCAGGCGGCGGTCGCCGCGGATGCGCGGGAGCGCCACGCCCTGCCCGAGGTCAGCGGCGCCCGCCAGCGCGGCAAGCGGGTCCTGACCGAGACGGAGAACGTCGTCCGCGCGTCGGGCGTGGCAGCCGGATCGCCGTCCCGACTCGAGGCCGATGCGAACCTCGCGACCGCGCGCGCCTACTCCGCCCGGCTCGATGGTCGGGACGACCCCGTCCTCTGGGATACCGCGGCGCAGGCGTGGGAGCGTGCCGGCGAGCCGTACCAGGTGGCGCGGTCACGATGGCGCCAGGCGGAATCCTCGCTCCCGGGCCGCGATGCGCGCGTCGCCAGGGCGGCCGCCCGCGGGCCGCTGCTCGAAGCCGCCCGCATCGCCCGCGAGCTGGGCGCGCGCCCGCTGCTGCGCGAGCTCGTCAACCTTGCGACCCGGGCAATGATCACGATCCCGGGCATCGAGAAGCCCGAACCGGCCGCCGCATCGCCGGTGGCCGTGGGCCCCGGGCCTGCACCAGCCCGTGGCGGCACCACTGGCACCACCGTTGGCCCGCGCCCTCCCCATGGTGGTGAACCGATCTCGTCGCGCCAGTCGGCCGGCCCTGACCTCTCGGGCATCGCCGCGGCCTTCGCGCCGGAGCGCTCCAAGGGGCCCAAGGAGGCGTTCGGCCTTTCCAAACGCGAGCTCGAAGTGCTGGCCCTCATCGCCGAGGGCATCACGAACCGCGAGATCGGCGAGCGGCTGTTCATCAGCCAGAAGACCGTCGCGGTCCACATCGGGAACATCCTGTCGAAGCTCGGCGCCTCCGGCCGCGTCGAAGCCGCGATGGTGGCGATCCGCCTGGAGCTCGTCCCGACGCCCGCCGCCCGACGCCCTGCCCTGGCCTGAGAAACGGAAAGACCCGGTGGGCAACCGGGTCTTGGTCCGAAGCGATGGGCCGGATCGGTCAGTTGAAGGGCCCGACCGGCCGACGATGAGTGGTGCGACCTACCAGCGACGCATCTCTTGCAAACTCCTCACAAATCGATGATTGCGGCAGTGCGATGAGCTGCCGCCAACGTACGTACGAGCCCGGGTCGGGTCGATGGGACGAAGGTCCGGGGTCCCAGTAGGACCATTGGCGCCATCCCGGCAGCGCCGACCGCACCCAACCCATTCGATCGCCACCGCGCTGCCCCGGGCTCGGGGGAGGACCGTACCGGTCGTCGCTTATCTGCGGCTTATCTCGGTGCCGGTGCGCACCGGACTTTCGGTACCCTCCTCGCGTGCCCACGGGATTGCAGGTTTGCTACATCGACGCATACGCCCGGCGCGTCGACGGCCGGGTCGTCTCGCTCGACCTGGAGAACGGCCCGCTCGTCGTCCTCGATTCGACCGTGTTCTATCCGGGCGGCGGCGGCCAGCCGTCCGACATGGGCACCCTGACCCGCAGGTCCGACGGCGCGACCTGGTACGTCCGCGGTGCGCGGAAGGTCGACGGCGAGATCGCGCACGAGCTCGCGATCTCCGGCGCCGTGACCCCGGACGTGCTGCCCCGCGTTGGCGACGAGCTGACCGCCGAGATCGACTGGGATCGACGACACCTGCTCATGCGCACGCACACCGCGCTGCACACGCTGTGCGGCGTGGTCTGGCGGGACTACGGCGCGCAGGTCACCGGCGGCAACATGGAGCCGGGCTCGGGCCGGATGGACTTCGAGTTCGAGCGCATGTCCGCCGACCTCGTCGGCGAGATCGAGGCCCGGGTCAACCGCGAGCTTCTCGCCGCGCACGACATCCGCGTCAACAACCTGCCGCGTGACGAAGCCTTCGCGATCCCGGACCTCATCCGGACCAAGATCAACCTGCTCCCACCCGGCATTCCCGAGGTCCGCACGATCGAGATCGTGGGGCTCGACCTCCAGGCCGACGGCGGCACCCACGTCGCCAACACCCGCGAGGTCGGCACGATCCGGGTGACCGGCTACGAATCCAAGGGCCGCATCAACAAGCGCATCCGCATCGAGCTCGTCGACGCAGCGGGGTAGGGTCCGCTCCGGCGGGCCTGGTCGTCAGGCCTGCGAGAAGTCGCCGGTCGTCGGGATGACCGCCGGCGGCGTGCCGATCACGATCGCGATCTCGCGATGGTCCGCGAGCTGGATCTCGCGCGGGTCGCCGGTGAACTGCGTGCCATCGATGTAGACAGCGATCGCCTTTCCCGGGCTGCAGTACTCGCCGACGCACGTCGCCGACAGCGTGACGCCCCACTCGTCGAAGAACTGGCCGAGGTTGTTGAGGTCGGCGGTGGCGGATTCGGTGTGCAGGATCCCGGTCGAGTCATGGGTGTGCAGCGGTGAGATGCACGGCGTGTCGCAGCCGCTGATGCCGCCGTAGCTCATGCCGCCCCGGCCATCGGGGCCGCTCTTGACGCCGGGGTCCTCGATGTTGATGCCGATCCCGGCGGGGACGATGACCGGCGCGCCATCGATGAACACGTCGAGATGGGCGTGCACGTGGTTCTGCAGGTGCTCGACGGTCTCGGGCACGAGCCCGGTCGCGCTCGTCTTCGCGAGCGTATCGGCGGGGCGCGGCCATTTTTCGAAT
>DATAIB010000140.1:0-6204 GCA_036262855.1 Candidatus Limnocylindrales bacterium | reverse complement strand
ACATAGGCCAGCTGGGCAAGGTCCGTGATCGCCCGGATCCGCCGGAGCTTCTCGATCTCGCCCTTTTCCTCGAGGACCTTCTCGAGCTCGTAGTTGAGGTCGAAGTGGTCCTCGATCGCACCCTTGTGCGTCGAGGTCACGATGATGATCTGCTCGATCCCGGCGGCGACCGCCTCTTCGACGCCGTACTGGATGATCGGCTTGTCGACGAGCGGCAGCATCTCCTTCGGCTGGGCCTTGGTCGCCGGCAGGAAGCGGGTGCCCCAACCGGCAGCCGGGAACACAGCCTTTCTGACGCGCAATGGAACCTCTCGGGAACGGGGCCGGAACGGGAATGGCCCGCGGGGAGGGTACCACCGGGTCCCCTTGAAACCGGGCGTTGGACGGCCCGGCCGCGCGTGTCGTTACGGTTCCAGCGAGCCGATGAACTCCTCGACGAGCTGCGTGAAGACCTCGGGCTGGTCGACGTTCGAGAGGTGGCCGGCGCGCCGGATCATCCGCCGGGTGACCCTGTCGACGCCCTTGAGGAACCGGTCCTGACCGATCCGGAAGACGAGGTCGAGCTCGCCGTTGATGACGAGGATCGGGCCGCCGTACGACCGCAGCGGCTCGCGGTACGCGCCCCTCGCCAGCCCGAGCACGGCGTTGCCGCCACCGCGCGCGAAGTGCCCGCCGGCGGTGATCGCGGTGCCCTTCTCGCGGCCGTAGCGCTGGCGGAACCAGGCCAGGGCCACACGGCTGACGGCCCGCTCCGGGGTGAGCCGCAGGAACCAGCCGTACAGCTGGAAGGCGAGGCGGTTGACGCCGACCGGCTCGCGCGTCATGCCCGCGACGACGAGCCCGCGGACGCGCTCCGGATGCCGGCCCGCGACGAGCACGGACGTGTACCCACCGAGCGAAAGGCCCACGACCACAGCCCTGCCGCCGGCCTCTGCATCGATCGCGCCCGTCACCGTGTCGACTGCCCGGTCCAGGGTGAAGCGCTCCGAGCGTTGCGCCCCGTGACCCGGGAGGTCGACGCTGATGCACAGGAACCGCTCGGACAGCGCGTCGATCTGGGGCCGCCAGACGGAGCGACCCATCATCGCCCCGTGGACGAACACGATCGGCGGCGCACCCGCGGGCCCCTCAACGGTCCAGTGGACGCGCGGAGCAGCCGCGGCGGCGGCCTGCTCGGCGCTCACGAACTGCCCGGGCGTCGGCTGCTCGCTCATGGGCCGCCCGGTGCGGGCGCCACCGCGATCTCCGGCTCGCCGCGCAGCGCGGCGTCCGCCCGAGGCACGGCCGCGCGTGCGCGCTGGACGAGGACGGCCGCGGCCAGGATCGTCGCGCCGCCCGCGAGCTGGAGCGTCGTGAGGTCCTCGTGCAGCACCAGCGCCGCGAGCGCTGCACCGACCAGCGGCTCGAACAGCATCAGGATCCCGGCTCGCACGGGCCCCAGCCGGCGGATGCCGGTGAGGAACATGAACGACGGCAGCGCCGCCACGAAGAGCCCGACGCCGACCAGGAGGGCCAACAGCCCCGGATTGCCGAACGGAACGAGGAGGGCGCCGACACCGGCCGTGAGCACCGTCACGGCGATCGCGATGAGCATCGACCCGCCGAGGATGACGCCCATCGCCTCCTCGTTCCGGATGGACGCGTAGCCGCGATTCGCAACGACGAACACGGTCTGGCATAGCGCCGCGACCAGTGACAGCGCGATGCCGAGCACATCTATCGCGACGGTCGAGCCGGGTGTGAGCCCGCCGGCAACGACGGCGACCATGCCCGCGACCGCGAGTGCGAGCGCAGCGACCCGCATCCGGTCGAGCCGCTCGTGGCCGAGGGCCGCCGTGACCAGCGTCACCATCGCGGGATAGGTGTAGAAGCCGAGCAGCGCGAGCGCGATCGCGGTGCGCTGGAACGCGACGAAGATCGACAGGTTCAGGCCGGCGCTCGCGACGACCGCGACCAGCAGCCAGCGACGCTCGACGGGGGTCGCTGCCCGGATGCCGGCCAGCATCGATCGGAGGCCGCGCCGGTTCGCGATCACGACCCACAGGCCCAGCGCGCCCATCCCGGCGCGCCAGGCAACCCAGGCGAAGGGGTGCAGGCCCAGGTCATCCGCCGCGCGTGAGAGGATGCCCAGCGTTCCGAACAGGGACGCCGCCGTGACGACGATCAGGACGGCCGGAAGCTGGGACCGGGCATCGGGCATGCCCGACATGCTAGGCGGTCGCGTTGGCCCCGCCGGTCACCGGCTCCTGCTCCGGTGCCGGATTCTCGCGGCGCGCGCCACCGATCCGGATGTGCGTGAAGGGCACGCGGAGCTCGCGGAAGGCCTCGATCGACACCAGGAAGCCCGCGAGCAGCAGCACGGCCGCGATGAGCTTCGCCCAGGCGAACGGCCCGGTGACGCCGAAGCGGTTCAGCGTGTCACCGGCGGACGCCACGAAGGCACCGAGGGCGATGAGGATCGTTGCCGGCACGCGGCTGTGGAGCCGACCCTGGACCAGCGCCTTCGCGGCCCCGGGCAGGGATGCGACGAAGTTCACGACCAGCGCGATCGGCGAGATGATCAGGTTGAACAGGAAGTTGTCGCCCTTCTGGTTCGGGTCCAGCGAGTAGCCGAGGACGCGGCGCTTCGGCATGAACACGTAGGCCGAGAACAGGGCGCCGAGGGCGAGGGTCAATCCGCCGCTGATGTTCAGCAATGGCGTCAGGAGCCGGACGGAGCCCGGGATGTTCGTGCCGGCGGCGACCCCGCCGACGAACACGTCGCCGACCGGCTGGCCGGTCGCCGGATCCAGCGAGAACGGCTGGTGCAGCGGCACCGTGTAGACGAGGATCGCGCCGAGGACGGTGACGACGGTCACGCCGAGCGCCGCGATCGCGGGCCAGCGCTCGTTCTGGAAGTACGTCTCGACGGCGATGGCGAGGGCGAACAGCCCCGCGCCGATGAAGTACAGGAGCGGCGTGGACCCCGCGCCCTCGTAGTTGAACTTCTTCTGGGTCAGGAGCGTGAACAGCCCGGCGAGGAAGGTGAGCAGTGCGAACGTGTACCCGAATCGCGTCTTCGCAAGGAGCAGTGCCGTCCCGAGCCCGAGCCAGCCCGCGGTGAGCATCGCCCCGGTCAGGTACCAGGTGCGGTACAGGCCCTCGTTCCAGCCGCCGGCGGCCGCGAGCGCCTCGCAGCCCGCGGCGATGCCATAGAAGGCCATGCCGATGCCCCACACGAGCTGGAACGGCTGGCGCCGCTCGCGCCACTGGTCGATCAGGGCAATCGCCATCACGAGCGCGAGGATGGCGGTCAGGGTCGGCAGCAGCGTGGTCATCGATCTCCTCTGAGGTTGGACGGGTTTGCGGGCTGGCCGGGTGGCTGGAGGGATGGTTGGATCGCGGCGACGAAGCGGAGCAGCAGGCGGTCGAGCAGCGTTGCCGCGTCCGCATACAGGCGCATGACCGCGGGTGCGTCGAGGGCGCGTCGCCGGCCCAGCGACTCGAGGGCCATCAGGAACGGACTCCGCGCGGCCACGAACACCGCGGTTGCATCGGCCGCACCCATGCCCGTGGCCGCAAGCCGCTGCGCGGTCTGGTCCACGATGCCGTTCGCCTCGCCTTCGAGGCGTGCCTTCTCAATGGCCTCGTCGGCATCGAGGTAGGCGAGCAGCGTCTCGACGAGCCGGCGGCCCTCGGTTCGGAAGGCGGCTCGGGCCGAGTCGTCCGCGCCGGCCACCGGCGCCGCCACCTCCGCTCGATATTCTCGGCCGTACGCCTTCGCGAACTTCTCCGCGGTTCCCCCAAGCGCCGCCAGCGACCGGCGGCCCGCGCGACGGATCGCCAGCACGCGCTCGAGGTCCGTCCGCGCGAAGCGGCGATGCCCGCCGGGCGTCGTGAAGGTGCGCACGCGGCCGGCATCGGCCCACCGTCGGAGCGTGTCCGGGTCGACGCCGAGCAGGCTCGAGGCCGGCCCGAGGGCGAGCCAGTCAGCCGCGTTTGCGGCAGGTGCGGGATCCGACGCGGGATGAGGCACGGAATCAGGCACGGCGCGGGGCGTTCCTCGGGTCCAGGTCCGGCGGGAGAGCGCGAAATCTAGGTATATCTAGGTATCGCTGCGTCCCCCGCGACGGCGGGAGTCTAGGAGCGCGATTTCGTGCCTGTCAACAGGCCCCGGCCGCGTGCCGCGCCGGCAACAAGGTGCCATCCAGCAGTGGTGGTGCTGCGATGTCGCCGCGGCGTCGTTTGACGGGCGCGGCGGGCGCGGCAACGACCGCCAGGCACGTTGGATCTTGCTCGCCCGACCGGCTATCGAGCACGATCCCAGGGCGCGCCGGACATACCAGTAGTGGGACTGCTGGGTGGCGGGAATTGCGCCTTGAGGGAGGCGGCAGGCCTGGGTCCGGGCGGGCCGGGCTCAGGCGGGGATCAGCTCGTGGTCGTCGCGATGGATGCCGTCGCACAGCCCGTAGCGGCTGATGGTGCCGTCCGAACCGGGAATCGGGATCGGCCGCATGATCTCGCGGACCGTGCCCTTGCGGCAGAACAGCAGATCGCGCGCGGCCATCCACATGCGCACGTGCGAGGCCTCGCCGTGGAACTCGAACGGGCCCGGGTTGATCGGCGGGCGGCCGGCCCACGAGACCGGCGTCTCGGCCGCGACCGTGTCGAGGATGTTCATCCGCCACGGCGTGCCATCGATCACCTCGAGGCAGCCGTCGCAGCGGATCGCGACGTTGTCCTCGACGATCGTGGGGATGTGGACGCCAAGGTAGTCGAGCGGGCTCATCGCCCCGAATGGTAGTGCGAGGCGCCTCGGCGTGGAGCGGGCGCCGACGCGTCGGCCGGTGCGGGTCGAGCGCGCGAAGTGGTACCCCCAACCGGATTCGAACCGGTGATCTTCACCTTGAAAGGGTGACGTCCTGGGCCACTAGACGATGGGGGCTCGGCGAGCCGGGAGTGTACCGCGACCCCTCAGCTCTTCAGCACCATCGTCATGATCGCCATGACGCTGAACGAGCCGATCGCGCCGAGGCCGGCGAGGCCGCCGACCAGCGCAAGCCCGAACGACCGGCCGCCCTCGGCGCGCGACGAGGCTCGCCACATGCCGAACACGCATGCGAGAGCGATCGCCGCGAAGGTGAGCCCGAGCGCCCCGAAGCCGTACGACAGCAGCTCGATCTGCTTGTCCTGGACCTCGCGCACCACCCACAGGATGTAGGCGACCGACCCGAGCAGGGCGACGCCGAACACCATGACGGGCAGCGAGATCCGCACGCGCCCGAGCTGCAGCCCGCCGGTCGAGATCCCCGACGAGCGGGGCGGAGGTTCGGTCGTCATGGTCGAGTGCGATGGTAGATCGCGACGTTCCACGAGCAACGCGGCCGCTTGAGGGTTGCGGCGAGGTCGGAGCCCACCGGCCCGAAGGCGGCGCCCAGGAACGCGGTCGCATCGCCGAGCGACTCGAACTCCCAGAAGCAGTGCACGACCCGCACCTTGAACCCGCCGGTCAGGAACGGCCCGTTGCGGTGGCTCCAGGCGCCGTACTCGGGCCGCTCGCCAAGGAGGTGCGAGACATCGTCCCGACCGTAGTGATGCACGACGAGCAGGCGGCCGTCGGGTCGGAGGACGCGATCCACCTCGGCGAGCTCGGCGGCATCCACGCCGCGGAACGCGGACCAGAGGCCGATCACGACGTCGGCGGACCCGTCGGCGACGCCGAGCCGAAGCGGGCTCGTCAGCGCGACCGAGGTGACGCGGCCGCCCGCCGATCGCAGGCCTTCGACGAACGGGCCGTCCGTCGCATCGACGACGAGCACGTCGCGGTCCTGCACCGGGCCGAGCGCCTCCAGCGCTGCCACGACCTTGCCCGGGGGGTCCATCGCCCGGACGAACGCCGGCTCGAGCTCCGCCGCCAGGCTGACGGGTAGGTTGGCCATCAGGCGACCCGGACCACGGCGCCGGAACGGCCCGGGAGCGTCAGGCGAAGCTCGCCGTCGGACGCGTCGACCGCCGCGCCACCCTCGCGCGCCCTGCCGACGGCATGCACAATCTCGCCGCTCGCCCCGCCATCGAGCGACACCGTCGCAGGCTCGTCGCCCGCGTTCACCCCGACGGCGATGCCGCCGTCTGCGCCTCGCCGGAAGGCCAGGGCAGGCCCCGCCGTCGCGGTCACGCGGAGCTCGTCGGCGCGCAGCTCGGCATGCGCGTGCCGTGCGGCGAGCG
>DATAIB010000139.1:0-5449 GCA_036262855.1 Candidatus Limnocylindrales bacterium | reverse complement strand
CTTGGCGTGCGGCCGAAAGCTCGGCGGCCGCAGCCGTCCGAACGTTTTCGAGGCTCGCCCGCTCGCGCGCCGCAGCCGCGACGTCGGACGCGTGGCGACCCTCGCGCAGCTGGAGTGCCGCCCGCTCGTCACGCGCGCGGTCATACGAAGCCCGCGCCGCCGCCTCGGCCGTGGCCCGACCATCCAGCGCGGCAGCGATCGCGGCTGCCGCCTGCTCCTGGTCGAGCAGCTCGCCCATCGCCGCATCCAGCGTCGCCCGTCGCGCCGCAAGTCCCGCTTCCGCGTCGCGTGCCCGCCTCCCTGCGGCGTGCCACCGCGCATGGGCAGAGGCGAGGATGCCGGCGGCGAGCTCGTCCGCGGCGGAGCGACGGGACGCCTGCTGCTCCGCCTGCTGGGCGAGTCGCCGTGCCTGGGGCCGGAGCTCGGCGAGGATGTCTTCCACGCGAGCGAGATTCGCCTCGGATTCGGTGAGCTGCTCCTCCGCGCGTCGCCGGCGCCGTTCGTGGCGGCGGACACCCGCAACGTCCTCGAACAGCGGTCGCCGCTCCTCCGGCCGGAGTGCCAGCGCCTGGTCGACCATGCCCTGTCCGATGAACAGGAACGCGTTCTCCGCGAGGTGCCCCGCATCGAGCAGGTCGATCAGGTCCTTCAGCCGGACCCGCGAGCGGTTCAAGAGGTAGTCGTTCTCGCCAGATCGGTAGAGGCGCCGCCCGAGCTCCACGACCCCGAACTCCACGGGCAGCAGGCCGTCGCCGTTGTCCAGGGTCAGCTGCACGTCCGCCATGCCGACCGCAGGCCGCTTCTCGGAGCCCGCCCACACGACGTCTTCGGACTTCCGCGTTCGAAGGGCGCGGCCCTGCTCGCCCAGTGCCCAGCGCAGCGCGTCGGCGAGGTTCGACTTCCCGGAACCGTTCGGCCCCACCACTGCGGAGATGCCCGGCCCGAACTCGACGTGCGTTCGATCGGCGAAGGACTTGAAGCCCTGCAGCCGCACGGACAGGAGGCGCGCCTGGCTGGTCACGGGATCGACGCCGCGTCAGCCGGGCCCAACGCGCCCGCGAGCGAGGCATCGGCGGCAACCGCCGCCGCCCGCGCATCCAGGATCTCGACCGCCTCGGCCGCAGCGGCGGTCTCCGCGATCCGGCGCGACCGTCCGACACCCAGCCCGAGCACCTCGCCGCCGACCGCCACCTCGACCCGGAACACCTTGTCGTGATCCGGGCCGGCCGCCTCGACGACGCGGTATTCCGGCCGCCCGAGCGCGGTTCGCTGCGTCGCCTCCTGGAGCCGGCTCTTGGGGCTCTTGAGCAGCAGCGGCTCGAGGCCGGCGTCGAGCTCCGGGCTGGTCGTGCGCACGACCCAGTCGCGCGTGGTCTCCCAGCCGAGGTCGAGGAAGAGCGCGCCGGCGACCGCCTCCAGCGCCGACGCGAGGATCGAGGGGCGCTGGGGCTCCGCGCGCGCGGCCTCGCCCTCGCCCAAGGACAGGTACGCGCCGAGATCGAGCCGCGTGGCGACCTCGGCGAGCCCGACCGAGCTCACGATGGCAGCGCGGCGCGCGGAGAGCACGCCTTCGTCGTCGTCCGGATGACGGGCATACAGGGCCTCGGAGACGGCAAGGTTGATCACGGCGTCGCCGAGGTACTCCAGCCGTTCGTTGTGGCCGGGGGCCTCGGTCGGATGCTCGTGCAGCCAGGAGGTGTGGGTCAGCGCCTGGGCCAGGAGGCGCCGATCCCGGATCGGGAGGCCGAGCTGCTCAGCGAAGAGGTCGGCCCGGTCCACGATCCCGTGCGGGAGAGGTCTAGGTGTTCCGCTCGTCGATGTATTCGACGGCGTCGCCGACGGTGCGGATGCGCTCGGCGTCCTCGTCGGAGATCTCGGTCCCGAACTCCTCTTCGAGGCTCATGATCAGCTCGACCAGGTCGAGCGAGTCGGCGTTCAGGTCGTCGACGAACGACGCCTCGGGCTTGACTTCGTCCTCGTCAACGCCGAGCTGCTCGACGACGATCTTCTTGAGGCGGTCGTAGGTCGTGGCCACTGGCTCTCTCCTCCGGGGCTGGTCAGGTGATCGGCTTGGGTTCCGTCTCGCGAGCAATGCGCCCGAGGACGCCGTTCATGAGGCGTCGCATCGGGTCGCCACTGTAGATCCGGGCCAGTTCGACCCACTCGGCGATGGCCACCCGTTTCGGCGTGGCCGAATATAGCACCTCACCCAGTGCGCAACGGAGCAGGGAACGGTCCATCCGGGCCAGCTGGACGACCGGGTACTGGGGTGCCGACGCCTCGATCCGGGCATCGATGTCGACCCGATTCGCGACCACGGCGCCGACGATGCCGCGAGCCAGCTCCGCGGCTCCCTTGTCGGCCTCCACCGATGCGAGGTCGCGCTCCAGCACCGCCACTGCGGTGCGCTGCCCGAAGTCCGCCTCGAACACGGCCGCGAGCGCCTCGCGGCGTCCGGCCCGGAGGGACCGGATGCGGTCGCCCGATGCCGTCTCGGCGTCCGTGCCGGCGCTCGCCGCCTTCCTGCCGGCCATTACGAGCCGACGCCGTCGACGAGCACGGAGACCTCCTGCACGCGGAGCCCGAGCAGGCGCTCGACCGCCCGACCGACGGCCTCGCGGACGCGCCGACCGGTGACGGCGAGGTTCGCGCCCGGCCGGGCGATGATCCGGAGCCGAACGACGACGCCGTCCTTGCGAACGCGGACCATGATCGGCGGGCCCGCGAGCGCGGCACGCCAACGAGGGCCGCGCCGGGCGACCTGCAGCACCTCTGGCACCTCGAGTGCCGCCAGCCGCGCGACCTCGACGATCACGCGCCGCCCCACCGACAGGTCGGGTGCAACATCCACGCTCTCCGGGCCGGCCTCGAGTGCCGTGTCCTCGGGCATCGTGTCGTCGTCGACGAGCTCGACGGGATCCGTGGCGGATCGGTCGGTCATGCCGTGACCACCGGCGCGGGATCGACGGCGGCAAGGCGTGCCGCGTCCTCGCGCAGCGCATCGGCGATCAGCGCCGGGACGCCGGTGCGCGCCGTCTCGGCGGCGACCGCGCAGGCGAAGCCGATCATCCGCCGCCGCGCCCGCCCGTGGGTGATGATCACCGAGCCCTTGACGCCGAGCAGCGGCGAGCCGCCGGCGGTCTCGTAGTCGAACACCTTCCGGATCCGCCCGATCCCCGAGCGCAGCAGGAGGTAGGCAAGCCTCCCGCGGATGCCGCGCCGGAACTCGGCGCGCCACAGGTCGAAGATGAAGGTGGACAGGCCCTCGAAGAACTTGATGACCACGTTGCCGGTGACGGCATCCGTGACGACGACGTCGGCCATGTCCGCGACGAGGTCCTTGCCCTCGACGTTGCCGACGAACCGCAGGCCGGACGCGTCCAGGAGCTCGGTGGCACGCTGGATCCGCGCGTCGCCCTTGCCCTTCTCCTCCCCGATCGACAGCAGCGCGACCCGCGGTGACCCCACGCCGATAACGCGCTCAGCGAAGATCGCGCCCATCCGGGCGTACTGGGCAAGGTTCTCGGGCGACGAATCCGGGTTGGCGCCGATGTCGAGCAGCACGAACGGCCGACCTGCACGAACCATCTGCACCGCGAGCGCCGGACGGTCGACGCCGGGCAGTCGCCCGATTCGGAGCACTGCCGCGGCCATCGCGGCGCCGGTGTGGCCCGCGGTCATCACCGCGTCGGCGCGGCCGTCCTTCACGAGGTCGCAGGCGACGGTGATCGACGAGTCCTTCTTCTCGCGCAGGGCCAGCGCGGGATGCTCGTGCATCTCGATCACCTGGCTGGCGGGGACGACCTCGACATTGGACGGAAGGGTGGGCGCCAGCGCTGCGATTCGCGCGGGATCGCCGACGAGCAGGATGTGGTCTTCGGGATGCGCGGCCGCGTGGTCCAGCGTGCCGGGGACGACCTCGGCAGGTCCGTGATCCCCGCCCATGGCGTCGACCGCGAGGCGGACGCCCTTCATGGCCGCCACGTTACTGGGCGGGAGGAGCGTCTTCCTTCGGCGCCTTGATCTCGACGACCGGCCGGCCGGCGTAGTAGCCGCAGTTCGGGCAGGCTCGATGGCTCCGCTTCGGCTCGTGGCAGTGGGGGCACTCTTCGAGCTGCGGAAGATCGAGGGCGAGGTGGGCCCGCCGATCGCCCTGTCGCGCGTGCGAGACCCTTCGCTTGGGCACGCCCATGGGGTAGTTGCTCCTTCGTCAGACTGGGAACGATCCTCGCGCCGCAGCGCGGCCAGATCGATGGCGCAGTCTACCCGGTCTCCCCTTCTCCGTCGACCCGGAAGCCCCTGAGCGCCGCGAGCCGCGGATCGACGTCGTCCGTGTCGTGCGCGACGTGACCCGGCCCGAGGCGCTCGCCGCACTCGATGCACAGCCCCGGACAGCGCTCCTCACACAGCGGCGCGATCGGCTCGGCGAGCGAGATCGCCTCGGCGGCGAGGGTGCCGAGGTCCAGCTCGTGGTGATCGCTGAGCCGCGCGACCTCCGGCTCGGCCGACGTGTCCAGCGCGCGGCCGGTCGTGAGGTCGATGCTCGGCAGGACCTCCTCGTGGATCTCGAGGTGCTCCGGGATCTCGATGTCGCGGAGGCAGCGCGAGCATTGGGCGGCGATCGAGGTGTCCATCACCGCGTCCACGATCACGCCGCGGTTCGTCCGCGTGACCCGAACCGTGCCCTCGAGCGGCTCGGCCAGCCGGAGCTCGTCGGGAAGGCGGATGGTTGCGCCGTGGATGTCGTACCGGCGCTCGGCGCCGGGCGGCTCGGCGAGCAGGCTCGCCAGCGGGAAGACGAGGGGCGCCGGCCCGCTCATCGCGCGACGGTCTGGCCCGCGTCCTCTTCGCCCAGGAAGGAGCCTTCTGCGGCGTCCGGCCACTCCTCGAGGTCGCGCTCATCGCCATCGGGCGCCGGCGCCGCGGGCTGCAGCTCGGCCCGGCGGCTGTCGAGGACGTCGATGCCCTTCTCGATGCCGGCGAGCGCCTTGCGGACCTCGGCCTCGAGGGTGGTGAGGATCTGGGATGCGTAGGCGTCGGCGCCGTCGCGGACACCGTCGGCGTTGTCCCGAGCCTCGCCGACGATGCGGCGACCCTCGGCCTCCGCCAGCTCGAGCAGGCCCTTCTCACCGATCAGGTAGGCGGCCTGCTCCTGGGCGCGGGCGGTGATCCGGCCGGCCTCGTCGTTGGCCTTCTCGATAATCCGCTCGCTCTCGGCGTTGATCCGCTTTGCGGCGTGGATCTCCTCGGGCACGGCGACGCGCAGCTGGTCGATCAGGTCGAGGATCGCGTCCTTGTCGACAAGGACTTTGCGCGTTCGCGGCACGCCGGTGCCGGTCGCGATCTGCGACTCGAGCCGCTCGAGGAGGAACATGATGTCCAAGGCCGCGATTATGGCACGCGGGCGGCCATCAGCGAGGCCGGACGAGCGTCCTGAGCGCGTTCGCCG
>DATAIB010000138.1:0-13612 GCA_036262855.1 Candidatus Limnocylindrales bacterium | reverse complement strand
AGCATCTCCTTGCGGCGATCGCCGAAGCCCGGCGCCTTGACGGCGAGCACGGAGATCGTGCCCTTGAGCTTGTTCACGACGAGCGTCGCGAGCGCCTCACCGTCGACGTCCTCGGCGATGATGACGACCGGGCGGCCCTGCTGGACGCCCTTCTCGAGCGCCGGAAGCATGTCCTGGATGCTCGAGATCTTCTTGTCCGTGATCAGGATGAGCGCGTTCTCGAGAACCGCCTCCATGCGATCCGGGTTGGTCACGAAGTACGCCGAGATGTAGCCCCGGTCGAACTGCATGCCCTCGGTGTATTCCTTCTCGAGGCCGAGGCTCTGGCCTTCCTCGACGGTGATGACGCCGTCCTTGCCGACCTTGTCCATCACCTCGGCGATGATCTCGCCGACCTCCGGATCCGCGGCCGAGATGGCTGCGACGGCCGCGATCTGCTCGCGGTTGTCGACCGGGCGGGCGACCGACTTGATCTGCTCGACGACGGCCTCGACGGCCTTCTCGATGCCGTGCTTGATGACCATCGGGTTGGCCCCGGCGGTCACGACGCGCAGGCCTTCGGCGACGAGCGCCTGGCCGAGCACGACGGCGGTCGTGGTGCCGTCACCGGCGACGTCGTCGGTCTTGGTCGCGACCTCCTTGAGGAGCTGCGCGCCCATGTTCTCGAACGGGTCCTCGAGCTCGATGTCCCGAGCGATCGTGACGCCGTCGTTGGTGATCGTCGGTGCGCCGAACTTCTTGTCGAGCACGACGTTGCGGCCCTTCGGGCCGATCGTGACGCGAACCGCGTCGGCGAGGCGGTCGATGCCCTTCTTCAGGGAACGGCGGGCCGTCTCATCGAAATACAGCTGCTTGGCCAAGGTGATGCCTCCGGAAGGTGGTTGCGGGGTTTGGTGATCTGGTTCGGTGAGCGGGGCTACTCGCCGACGACGGCGAGGATGTCCTTCTGGCTCACGATGAGGAGCTCGTCGTCCTCGAGCTTGAACTCGGTGCCGGCGTACTTGCCGTAGAGCACCTTCTGCCCGACCTTGACGTCCATCGCCATGCGCTTGCCTTCGCTGTCGAAGGCGCCGGGGCCGACCGCGATGATCATGCCCTCCTGGGGCTTCTCCTTGGCGGTGTCGGGAAGGACGATGCCGCTCTTGGTCATCTCCTCGCGCGGCATCGGCTTCACGACGACGCGATCGCCGAGCGGCTGGAGCTTGGAAGTGCTGGCCAAGGTGTTCCTCCTGGGGGCGGCCGTGGCCGCCCGAACCTGCGTTGCTGAGTGCCCTTGCTGCCGGGTTCCGGGCCGCACCTCCGGCAGGTCCTGCCGGGCAGCGGATCCACCGGATCCGGTCGTTTAGCACTCTCGGGGTGAGAGTGCTAGCAATACTAGGAGCGGGCCTCCCGGAGTGTCAACCGCGCCCCCAACGCCCGCGTCGACCGCATGTGTCAGCGATCCGTGAAGACGCTGTCGATCCGGGAGATGGACCGATCGATGTCGGCCTCGCTGATCCGGCCGATCTTGACGAGCTCCTCGATCCGGTCGATGACCTTGCCCACCAGCTTCGGGTCATAGGTCTGCTGGTTGGCGAAGAGCAGGATGTCGTTGCCCGCCTCGAGCGCGAGCCCGATCGCGTCGTCGAACCCGAATGCCTCGGTGATCGCCGCCGCACCCATGTCGTCGGTGACCACCGGACCCTCGAACCCGAGCTGACCCCGGAGCAGATCGGTCACGGTGGCCTTCGACAGCGATGCCGGCGCGTTCGGATCGATCTGGCCGTTGACGACATGGGCCGCCATCACCAGATCGATCGTGCCGGCGCCGATCAGGGCGCGATAGGGATCAAGCTCCTTGTCGCGCCAGGTCTTCGTGACGTCCGCGACCCCGAAGTCCGTGTTCGTCGATGCGCTGCCGAGGCCCGGAAAGTGCTTCAGCGCCGTTCGGACGTTGTGTTGCCGGTGCGCCGCGACCTCGATGGCTGCGTCGCGCGAGACGACGGCCGGATCCGCGGAGAAGGCGCGATGGAGCGCGCCGATCGCGGGGTTCGTCGGGTTCACGTTGAGGTCCACGACGGGCGCGAAGTTCATGTTGATCCCCGCGTCTGCGAGGGTCGCCGCGATTCCCTGGGCCCACGCGGTCACGGCGGCATCTCCCTGCTCCCCGATGGCCTCCTCGGACGCGACGGCGGGATAGCCCCACTTCGGCGACAGCCGGGTCACGATGCCGCCTTCCTGGTCGATCGCGACGATGAGCTGGCGATCCGGTGCCAGCGCCTTGAGGTCCTTCACGAGCGTGCGCACCTGCGCCGGACTCTTGACGTTGCGCGACCCGCCGGTGGTCTGGTCGCGGTCGAACAGGATCACGCCGCCGAGTCCGGCGCGGATCGCGGTCTTCAGCCATGGCGCGTCGTCCACCGCCAGACCGCGGAACCCGACGATCAGGAGCCGGGCGATCCGCTCCCGAAGCGGCAGCTGGGTCGCGGCAGGGGTTGCTGTCGGCGGCGCGTTCGTCGGTTCGGCAGTCGCAGCGGCAGTCGGCAGTGGTGGCGTTGCCGCGGGCGAGGGCGTGGCGGTCGTGCCGGGGTCGGGGCTCGGCGACGGCGTCACCGCCGGTGCGCACGCGCTCAGCACGAGCCCGCCGGCAAGACCCGCAACGCCGCGCAGGAAGGTGCGGCGCGAGAGGACGTCCTCGGGGATCACGCCCGCCCACCCGATCGGAACGTCGCGTCGTATGCCGCCACGAGGTCGCCATCCGCCCAGGCGCTGCCCGCGGCCGCGCGTCGTTCGCCTACCCACGCACATGTGATGCCGACGAAGGCCGGTTCGTTTCGACCCTTCGGGGCGCCCGGGGCCGAGAGGAACGGCGAATCCGTCTCGATCAGCAGGCGGTCCGCGGGAACGAACGGGACGACGTCGGCGGTCGATTCCTCGCCCTTGCGGAATGCGAGCCCGGAGATCGAGATCGCGAGACCGAGGTCGAGCACCCGGCGGGCGTAGTCAACCGAACCGGAGAACGAATGGATGAGCGCAGGCGGCCTCCTCGCGCCGAACGCCGAGGCGGACGCCTGGCCGCCGAAGCCGGCGCGTTCGAGCTCATCGACGATGGCATCCTGCGCGTCGGATCGCCCGTTCGCCGACCGAACGTGGAGGATCGCGGGCTTGCCGGTGTCGAGCGCGAGCGCGAGGTTGCGCCGGAGGTTCTCGAGCTGGTCCGGGATCGGCGAGAAGACGCGGTCGTAGTCGAGCCCCGTCTCGCCGATCGCGAGCACCCGAGGGTCGCTTGCCTGGGCGACGATGCGCTGCCACGCCGCCTCGCCCACCTTCGCGGCGTCGTGAGGGTGGACCCCGACCGCGGCGTCGAGCCCGTCGTGCGTATCGAGCAGCTCGAGCGCGCGATCGCAGGACGTCGGGTTCCAGCCGGGCACGAGGATGCGCTCGACGCCGGCAGCCCGGGCGCGCTCGATCACGGCGTCGACGTCATCGGCGAACCGATCCGCGTTCAGATGGCAATGGCTGTCGACGAGCCTCATCCGGCGTACCCCGCGACGAGCAGCGCGCCCAGCACCACGAGGACCACCGCAAGCACGCGCCGGAAGACGCGATCCGGCAGGCGCCGGAGCACCGGTGCGCCGAACAGCGTCCCGAGCATCGCGCCGGCGCTGAGGATGACGACGTACCGACTGTTCGCGGCGACGTCCCCGCCGTCGGTGACGAGGTAGATCGGCATCCGCGCGCCGTCGACGAGCATCGCGGTTGCGGTTGCCGTCGCGACGAGCGACCTGGGCGACAGGCCGGCGCGCAGGAGCGCCGCGGAACGGATCCCACCCTGGTTGCCGACCAGGCCGCCGAACACGCCGGCGGCAAGGCCGGCGATCGTGGACGCGGCGCCCTCGAGCACCATCCGGCGGTTCAGGCCCGTCAGCTCCAGCAGTCCTGCCAGGATCAGCAGCGCACCGAGCACCACGGAGAGCGCCGGGCTCGCGAACAGCCCGTGCAGGGCGGCGCCGATGAGGCCGCCGGCGGCGCTCGCCAGCCCGAACGCCCGCAGCACGCGTGCATCGATGGCATCACGCAGGCCCCACAGGCGCGTCGCGGTTGCGAGCGCATGCGGCACCGACACGACGGCCACCGCCGCGCGCACGCCGATGACGCCGCCGAGCGCCGGCGTGAGCAGGCTCCCGATCCCGAACCCGGCAACGGCCGCGACGGCGCCCGCCACGATGGCGAGCGCGAACAGGCCGATCTCGGTCGGGGTCACGCCGCGTCGACGGCCTCGGATTCGAGGCGCGGGAAGAGTGGTGCCGGCGTGCCGAGGTTCGGCTGGCCGGCTCCCCCACCCCAGGCGAGCTGCTCCAGGATCGGCGGCCCGCCGTTGCCGTCGCTCCCGTAGCCGTAGGCGTGTCCGAGCTGCTCGAGCGCCCGCGGGGCGATCGACGGCAGGTACGGCGCCGAAGCGAGCGCGACGAGCCGAGCGGCCTCGACGAGATCACCGAGCACACCCGCCAGCCTCGCTTCGGCACCCGGCTCGCCGGCCTTCACCGCCTTCGCGATCGACCACGGCTGTTCCGCTTCGACGAACTTGTTCGCGGCGCCGACGAAGTCCCACAGCTTCGCGAGGGCGTCGTGGAGCAGCAGTCCTTCGAGGCTCGCCACGTACGAGGGCAGCGTCTCGGCCCAGGCGGCGGCCAGCGGCGACTCCGAGGCGGCACGCGGCGCCGGTCGAGGCCCGCCCAGGTACCGCGACGCCATCGTCACGGTGCGGTTCACGAGGTTCCCGAAGTCGTTCGCGAGGTCGGCGTTGTAGCGCCGGACGAACGAATCCCACGAGACCTCCGAGTCCTTGTCGAACGCAACTTCACGGAGCGTCACGTACCGGGCGCCATCCGCACCGAGCGCCGTGACGACATCGGTCGGATCGAGCATGTTGCCGCGGCTCTTGCTCATCCGGTCCCCGCCGGCCGCAAGCAGCCAACCATGGACCCACACCTTGCGCGGCAGCTCGATGCCCGCGCTCATCAGCATCGCCGGCCAGATGACGGTGTGGAACCGGTTGATGTCCTTGCCGATCACATGCAGGTCGGCCGGCCAGTAGCGGGCGAACGATTCGGGGTCGTCCGGAAAGCCGGCGCCGGTGATGTAGTTGATGAGCGCATCGAACCAGACGTAGATGACGCCCGCCTCGGGATCCCACGAGCCGTCCTCGCGCTGCGACGTCTCGCCGTTCTCCGCGATCGGAAACGGGATGCCCCAGTGGAAGGTCTCGCGGCTGATCGAGATGTCCTCGAGGCCGGCCCGGATGAACGCGAGCATCTCGTTCTTGCGGTATTCCGGCTGGACCCAGTCCGGATGCGCCTCGAAGTGCGCGAGCAGCCGGTCCGCGTACGCCGACAGCCGGAAGAACCAGTTCTTCTCGGTCAGCCACTGGAGCTGGATGTTCGGGTGGTTCGGGCAGCGCATCCCGTCGGGCGTCTCGTGCAGGTCCGAGAGGGCCTTGAAGCCCTCGTTCGGGCAGTACCAGCCCTCGTACTTGCCGAGATAGATGTCGCCGTTCGCGAACGCGCGCCGGACCATCTCCTGCGACGCCCGCCGGTGATCGGGATCCGTGGTCCGGATGAACCGATCGGGCGCGATCAGGAGCTCGTCCTCCGCCGAGGTGAAGAGCTGGACCATGTCGTCGACGTACGCCTTCACGTCACGACCCTGGGCGGCGGCGCTCTCGGCGATGTTCACCGAGTGCTCGTCCGTGCCGGTCAGGAAGCGCGTGTCGTCGCCCTTCATCCGGTGCCAGCGCGCGATCACGTCCGCCCCGATCACCTCGTACAGGGTGTGCAGGCCGGGCTTGTTGTTCGGATAGGCGATGGCGGTCGTCAGGTAGTAGCGCGGGCGGTCGGGCGTCGAGTCAGGCATGGGTCTCCGGTCGTGAGGGGTCGACTGGATCGACGGTTGGCGTGGTGGACGGCGCGCCCGGTCGCAGGCGCGCGGGTCGAGATCGGCGGCCGATCAGGCCGTCGGTGGCTCGGTCAGCCCCGCCGGCGGATCGACCGCCCCGGCATCGCCATCAGGCTCCGGCGGCGGTTCACGCCGGGATCATGCGGGCCGACCGCGCGGTCGGTCAAGCGCCGGGTTGCTCCACCCACGGCGCGCGCCAGGCAGGCGCCTCGAACGGCGCCGCCCAGTACGTGGTCTCGTGGTAGACGAGCCCGTCCCGCAGCTCGAGCAGCGTGACCGAGTGGTAGACCTCGCCGTTGGGGTAGGTCACGCGCCACTCGGCCCACCAGAAGTCGCCGCTGCCGACCACCTTCAGCACGGTGTTCCCGGGTGTGACCACCCAGCGGTCCTCCGCGCCGACGATGCGGGTGACCTCGGTGACGGGGTGGCCGCCCGGGTAGTTGTTGATGATCTCGGCGAAGTTCTCCGTGCCGCGCACCCGTTCGCCGGACTGCGGCCAGAAGACCGCCCATTCCGGATGGCGGAGGCGGGTGAGCGTCGGGAGGTCGAACTCGACCATGGCCTGCCCGTACTGCCGGACCGTTTCCTCGCTGCTCAGCTTCGACATGGACGCAGTATCGACGCTCCGAGCCGGCAGCGGAAGGTCAGTGCCGGGCGGTCAGTGCCGGGCGGTCAGTGCCGGAAGTGGCGGCGCGCGGTGATCCGCATCGTCGCGCCGGCTCGGTCGACCGCCGCGAGCACCTCGCCGTCGCGGACGGAGCCGCCCGGCTGCACGATCGCGGTCACGCCGGCACCGAGCAGCACCTGCGGCCCGTCGGCAAAGGGGAAGAACGCGTCCGAGGCGGCGACGGCGCCCCGTGCGCCCTCCGGGCCATGGAACCGCTCCGCCTTCGCGACTGCCTGCCGGCACGCATCCACCCGGCTCACCTGGCCGGAGCCGAGGCCCACGAGCTGCCCGTCGCGCACCAGGACGATCGCGTTCGACACGACGCCGCGCACGAGCCGCCACGCGAGGTCGAGGTCGCGCGCCTCGGCGGTGGTGGGCTGGCGCGTCGAGAGCGTTGCCCACTCGTCAGGGTCGTCAAGGAGGTCGTCAGCCGCCCCGACGAGGACGGCGCCGCCGGCCGTGCGGAACGAGTCCAGCCAGCCGACCCGCATCGTCCCGTCGGGACGGGCACCGGCAGGCGTGCCGGTGAGCGTCTCGTCCACGACGAGCCGCAGGTTCGGCTTCGTTCCGAGGATCTCGAGCGCAGCGCGCTCGAACCCGGGCGCCACCACGACCTCCAGAAAGATCGAGGTCAGCTCCTTCGCGAGCTCGGCATCGACCGGCCGCGTCACGGCGACGACGCCGCCGAACGCAGCATCCGGGTCGCCGGCGAGGGCGGCGCGCCACGCGTCGAGCATGCCCGGGCGCTCCGCGGCGCCGCACGGGTTGGTGTGCTTCACGATCACGCACGCCGCGCCGCGCAGGTGGCGCGCGATCGCCGCTGCGCCCGAGGCATCGAGCACGTTGTTGTACGACAGCGCCTTGCCCTGGAGCGGCGGCTCGCCGCCCGCGAACGGCCCGTCGGCAGCTCGGGCTCGTCGATCGGTGCGGCGGTATCGCGCCGCCGGCTGATGCGGGTTCTCGCCGTAGCGAAGCGTCTCGACCTTCTCGAGGGGCACGACGAGCACCGGCGGGAAGGGATCTGCAGCGCGCGGCATGCCGGGCTCGTCGGGCAGGTTCACGCCGGCGTCGAGCATCCGGCAAGGGAGCTCGGCCGCGATTCGCGCGTCGTATGCCGCGGTATGCCGGAACGCCTCGACCGCGAGCGCTGAGCGCAGTCCGAGCGGCACGGCGCCATCCGCCTCGAGGGCCGCGACGACGCCGTCGTAGCGCGCCGGGCTCGTGACGATGGCGACGCTCTGGTGGTTCTTCGCCGATGCGCGGATCAGGGCCGGGCCGCCGATGTCGATCTCCTCGACCAGCTGGTCGAACGTCGTTCCGTCACGTTCAGCGGCAGCGGTGAACGGGTACAGGTTCACGACGACGAGCTCGAACGGGGCGATGCCTGCCGCGCGGAGCGCGTCCCGATGATCGGGGCGGCGCTGGTCGGCGAGGATCCCGCCGTGGATCGCGGGATGGAGCGTCTTCACGCGGCCGTCGAGCATCTCGGCGGAGCCCGTGACGGCGCTCACGTCGGTGACCGGCAGTCCCGCGTCGCGGAGCGCTCGTGAGGTACCGCCGGACGAAACCAGCTCGAAACCGAACGAGATCAGCGCCCGGGCGAAGTCCACGAGCCCGGCCTTGTCGCTGACGGACAGCAGGGCCCGGCGGGGGCGTGGCGGCGTCGAATCGCCGGCGACGAGCGCTGCGACCGCCTGCGGCAGGAGCCGGTGCTCGACCGCCTTGATGCGCTCGTGGAGGGTCGTCTCGTCGTCGCCCGGCGCGATCGGGACCGCTTCCTGGAGCAGGATCGGCCCGCCGTCGAGCGTCGCGTCGACGAGGTGGACCGTGCACCCGGTCACGCGAACGCCGTGGGCCAGCGCATCGCGCACGGCATGGGCGCCCGGGAACGACGGCAGCAGCGCGGGATGGGTGTTCAGGACGCGACCATCGAACGCAGCGAGCATCGCCGGCCCCACGATCCGCATGTAGCCCGCGAGCGCGACGACATCGATCCCGGCGGCGGTGAGCGTTTCGGCGAGCGCCCGGTCCGCGTCCCCGCGCTCCGCGGGATCTTTCGCGGCGAGACCGGGCAGGAGCGCAGTGTCGATCCCCTGCTCCGCCGCCCAGTCCAGCGCGGGGCACGGCCGATCGGCGAACACGAGCCCGATCGCGGCGCCCAGCTCACCGCGACCGGCGGCCGCCGCGAGCGCCCGGAGGTTGCTGCCGGCGCCGGAGACACCGACGGCGACGCGCTTCACGCCTGCGTCACGCGTCCGACCGGAGCAGGCCTTCGACGTAGCGCGCGCCGAGGCGTTCGGTGGGCGCGACCTCGCCGACGAGCACCGAGCCGGGGAACGCCTGCGCCATCGCGCCGGCCGCCTCCGGCGCCACCACCATGACCATCCCGATGCCGCCGTTGAACGTCGCTCGAACCTCGGCGTCCTCGAGCCCGCCGAGCGCCGCGAGCAGCCACATGACCGACGGCATCGTCCAGCGACCGGGATCGAGGCGCGCACCCAGCTCCGCCGGCAGCGCGCGCGGCACGTTGCCTGACAGCCCGCCACCCGTGATGTGGGCCAACCCGTGGATCTCATGGCCGGCCGCCCGGAGCGTGCGCCGGCCCTCGAGCACCGCCTTGGCGTAGATGCGCGTCGGGGTCAGGAGCACGTCCCCGAGCGTCTGCATCGCCAGTGCCGGCTCGGCCGCGAGCGCAGCATCCCGGCCCGCGTCGCCGAGCGTCATGGCCAGCTGCGCCTGGTAGGGCCGGTCGAGCGGAATCCCGTACGACGCGAGCAGGGATCGGACCAGCGAGAAGCCGTTCGAATGCAAGCCCGAGGACGGCAGCCCGAACACCAGGTCGCCGTCGCGCGCGGCCGTGCCGTCGAGCAGGTCCTCGCGCTCGGCGATGCCGAGGCACGTACCGGCGAGGTCGAACGTGCCCGGCTCCATGAGCCCTGGGTGCTCCGCGGTCTCGCCGCCCACGAGCGCGCAGCCCGCCTCGACGCATCCGAGGGCGACACCGCCGACCAGCGCCGCAACGTTGTCCGGCTCGAGGCGACCGACCGCGATGTAGTCGAGGAAGGCGAGCGGTTCCGCCCCGGCGCACACCACGTCGTCGGCGCACATCGCCACGAGGTCGACGCCCACGGTGTCCCACCGGCGCAGCGCGGTCGCGATCGCGATCTTCGTGCCCACGCCGTCCGTCGACGAGACGATCACCGGGTTGCGATAGCCCAGCGGGATCGACACGGCGCCGCCGAACCCGCCGAGGCCGCCGATGACCTCCGGCCGGCGCGTGGACGCGACCGCCGCGTGCATCAGGTCGACCGCCCGCTCCCCCGCCGCCACGTCGACGCCGGACGCGGCGTACGCCTGCCGAGCGCCGACCGCGCCCCGCTCAGCCATGCGCGGCCACGGGCTCCTCGAGCATGAACTTCCGGGCGTTCGCGTCGTACGGGACCGGCTCGGGGTAGCGGCCGTCGAAGCAGGCGAAGCAGAAGCGGTCATACGGGAGCTCGAGCGCCGCCAGAACGCCCGCGATCGACAGGTAGCCGAGCGAATCGGCGCCGATGAACGTGCGGATCTCCTCGATCGACGACGTCGCCGCGATCAGCTCGGTCGCGACCTGGGTATCGATGCCGTAGAAGCACGGGTGGAAGATCGGCGGGGCGCTGATCCGCACGTGCACTTCCTCGGCGCCGGCCTTGCGCAGCAGCGCGACGATCTGCTTGGTGGTCGTTCCGCGCACGATCGAATCGTCGACGACGGTCAGCCGCTTGCCCCTGACCACCTCGCGCAGGGGGTTCAGCTTCAGCGTCACGCCGCGGTGGCGCATCGTCTGGGAGGGCTGGATGAACGTACGACCGGTGTACCGGTTGCGAACCAGGCCTTCGCGGTACGGGATCCCGGACCGCTCCGCGTAGCCGGCCGCCGCGGGGGCGCCGGTGTCAGGCACGGGCATCACGAGGTCCGCATTCGCGGGGTGCTCGAGCGCCAGCTGCTCGCCCATCCGCCGCCGAACCTCGTACAGGTTGCGGCCCTCCATGTACGAGTCCGGACGCGCGAAATAGATCATCTCGAAGACGCACAGCGCGGGATCCGCCTTGGCGAAACGAACGCTGCGGGGCGCCCGCCCCGATTCCAGGATCACCATCTCGCCGGGCTCGACATCGCGCACGAACTCGGCACCGACGATGTCGAGGCCCGTCGTCTCGGAGGACAGGACCCAGCCGTCCGTGGCGCCTTCGGTCGCCCAGGGTGCCGCGCCGTCGACGACCGGGCGGACATCCGGGATCCGACCCAGGACGAGCGGCCGGAAGCCATGCGGATCGCGGATCCCGATGATGCGGTCCGGGTCGAGCACCAGGAGCGAGTAGGCGCCGCGAACGCGCGGCAGGAGCCGCAGCAGGGCCTCCACCGTATCGGCGGCGGGCTCGTCCGCGAGGAGCGTGGTCAGCAGCTCCGTGTCCGTGGTGGCTGCGAGCCGGGCACGACCGCCCTCGAGCTGCGACAGGAGCTCCCGCGTGTTGACGAGGTTGCCGTTGTGCCCGATCGCAACGGAGCGACGCGGCCCGAGCCGGAACGTCGGCTGGGCGTTCTCCCAGATGGTCGAGCCGGTGGTGGAGTAGCGGCAGTGCGCGATCGCGATGTCGCCGCGGAAGCTCGGCAGGCGCCGCTCGTCGAGGACCTGGGCGATCATCCCGAGGTCCTTGTAGAGGAACACCTCGGCGCCATCGCTGACCGCGAGTCCGGCGGATTCCTGGCCGCGATGCTGGAGCGCGAAGAGACCGGTCGATGCGACGGCCGCCGCCTCCGTCCCGGAGCCGGGCGGGAGCGAGACGCCGAACACGCCGCACATCTGCCTACCGTCCTTCCGCGGTTGCGGCGGCGCTCGCCTGGCCGGGCTCGTCCCAGCCGAGCGCCCGCGGGAGGCCGTGCTCCCACGCCCGCTCGAGGTCGTGCAGCGAGACGTCCAGCGAGTCGGCGACACCCGATCCGCGCTCCTCGGCCGCGCCGGTCGCGCCTGCGCCGACGAGCTCGATGACGAGGCGCGAGCCGACGACGGTCCCCAGCCGTTCGACCGGCAGCCCGTGCTGGCGCGCGAGGAGCTCCGTCGCGGGAGCATGCCGCGCGTCCGACGTGACGATGAGCCGGCTCGGGCTTTCGCCGAACAGATCCACCGCCGGCGAGCTGCCGATCGGCAGCCGAACGTGGGCGCCGAGGCGCGACCACATGGCGCACTCCGCGAGGGCGACCGCGAACCCGCCGCCCGACACGTCCTGCGCGGATGCAAGGAGGCCACGTGCGGCCGCATCCCGGACGAACGCCTGCAGCCGCTTCTCGCGATCGAGGTCCAGGCCGGGCGGCCCATCCTCGGGCGCGACGCCGGCAATTCGCGCGTACTCGCTGCCGACCAGCCCCGGGCCTGCCTCGCCGATCATCAGGATGGTGTCGCCGTCGTTCCGGAACGCGGGGCCCACCGCGGTCGAGGCGTCTTCGAGGAGCCCGACGACCCCGATCTCCGGCGTCGGGGCGATCCGGCCCCGCGCGGACTCGTTGTAGAGGGACACGTTGCCGCCGGTGACCGGCAGCCCAAGGGCGCGGCATGCATCGCCGAGCCCGCGAACCGCCTCGGACAGCTGCCAGAACGCGTCGGGCCTGGTCGGATCGCCGAAGTTGAGGCAGTTCGTCACGCCCAGCGGCCGCGCGCCGGTGATCGCGACATTCCGCGTCGCCTCCGCGACGCTCATGGCCGCGCCCAGCCAGGGATCGGCCGCCGACACGCCTGCATTCGCATCCGTGGCCGCGACGAGCCCCTTGTTCGTGCCCACGACGCGGATGACCGCCGCGCCCCTGCCCGGGCCGGCCGCGGTCGATGCACCGACGGTCGAGTCGTACTGCTCGAAGACCGCGCGGCGCGAGGCGAGATTGGGAGATCCCATGAGCGCAAGCAGCACGGCGCCGGGGTCCATGCCCCGCTCCGGCAGCTGATCGCTTGCCTCGAGCGGCGCGCCGGGCGCAGGCGCGGCACGGCGCCGCTCGGGCGGGGCCGCGACGCGCGCGTGGACGATCGCGTCGGACGTGAGCGCTGGCGCGGGAATGCGAGCGATCTCCCGCGCCGCCGCGCTGTCCAGCCCGCCCGTGACGATCGTGATGTCGCCGTCGTCGGTGACCCGGCCGATCACCGCGCACGGCAGGCCCCAGCGGGCGCAGACCTCGGCCACGGCTTCGTAGCGGTCCGGCGGGACGATGGCGAGCATGCGCTCCTGGCTCTCGGAGATCATCACCTCGAACGGCTCCATGCCCGGCTCGCGCCGTGGGATGGCATCGAGGTCGACGCGAATCCCGGTCCCCGCCCGATCGGCGGTCTCCGAGGTGGCGCACGTGATCCCGGCCGCGCCCAGGTCCTGCAGCCCGTCCACCAGCCCGCGCTCGATCAGCTCGAGCGACGCCTCGATCAGCAGCTTCTCCGCGAACGGGTCACCGACCTGGACCGACGGCCGCTTGGAGCCATCCGTATCCGTGAACGTGGCCGAGGCGAGCACCGAGGCGCCGCCGATCCCGTCGCGGCCCGTGGCGCTGCCGAACAGCACCGCGAGATTGCCGGGCCCCGGAGCGGCCGCGAGCGTCAGGAACCGCTCCTCGAGCACCCCGATGGCCATGACGTTCACCAGCGGGTTGTCGGCGTAGCTCGGGTCGAAGACGAGCTCGCCACCGACTGTCGGCACGCCGACGCAGTTGCCGTAGCCACCCACGCCGCGCACGACGCCATCGACGAGCCGGCGCGTCTGCGCCTGCGACGGCTCGCCGAACCGGAGGGCGTCCAGCACCGCCACGGGCCGTGCGCCCATCGTGAAGATGTCGCGCAGGATGCCGCCGACCCCCGTTGCGGCGCCCTGGTACGGCTCCACCGCCGACGGGTGGTTGTGCGACTCGATCTTGAACGCGACCGCGAGCCCGTCGCCGATCGAGATCACGCCGGCGTTCTCGCCGGGTCCTGCGACCACGCCCTCGCCCTGCGTGGGCAGG
>DATAIB010000137.1:0-3304 GCA_036262855.1 Candidatus Limnocylindrales bacterium | reverse complement strand
GGTCAGCCGCCCCCGCGCGAGATCCGCGATCGGGCTCGGATTCACGCCGATCGCCGTGCCCTTCGCCGTCGCATCGAGCGTGAACTCCGTCGCCTCGGTTCCGAGGAGCGTCGCCGGGTCCGTCGCGTACGTCGTCTCGTCGACCTGGTTCGTCGCCGGGAACGGCGTGACGCCGGGTGGGACGCCCGTTCCGGCGGCCAGCTGGGCGTCGAGGTCGGAGAGGAGCGCGGCCGCGATCAAGGCCGTCGCGGCGTCGATGTCCGCCTGGCTCACCACGGTCGCCTGCCGCGAGTCGCCACCGCTGGTCGCCTCCTTGTTGGTGACCGTCAGGAGGCGGCGGTTCTCACCCTTGGGGACGACGGTGATCTCGTTGTTCCCGACATTGCCCGCCGGGCCGGCCTCGATCGCCTCGACGGCAACGGTGCTCGTCGACGGGACGAGCGTGAACGGGAACTCGACCGTTGCATTCGGCAGCGTCACGTCCGCGAGCGTCTGGAACTCGATCCCGGACGGCGTCTTCACGATCGACCCGGCGTCCACGCGGTTCGCGCCACCGGTGTCGAAGTTCGAGAAGGTGACGTTGCCGGTCGCCTTTGATTCCACCGTCTTTGCCCCCGTGGCCGGGAACGTCCGGGACGCCGTGAGGTCGAACGTCAGGAGCTGGGCCGGGATCACGAGGTTCTGCTGGTCAACTGCTGTCACGTCCGGACGCGCCTGCACGGTCAGCTCGAGGGGTCCGATGGACTCGGATCGCGGGTGCAGGACGATCGTTGCGGACGGAAGGAGCTGCGCGGCCAGGAACCCGCCGGCGACGACCAGCACGAGCACCGCGAGGCCGACACCGACCGCGAGCCCAGTTCTGACCGGTGGCCGCGGTGGGCCGACGATCGGGACCTTCGGCGCGCTTCGCCGCGGCGTCGAAATGACGCGCGTCTGCGTGTCGGCGTCGGGCTGGTTCATGGGGATCGGCGCCGGGGCGGCCTGCTCGCCGGCGGCCGCGGCGGACGCCGGGTCCACGCCGCGGCCTTCGAACGCGGCCACGGACGCGTGGACCGGCAATCCCGCTGCGAGCGCGAGGGCGCGAGCCGACGCGTCGGCGCAGATGACCTCGATCTGCTTGCCGCGCTCCACCGCCTCGCGCGCAAGAAGCCGGAAGTTGATCCGGGACGTGGCGAGGCGCGAGCCGTACGGCAGCACGATCGCCACCCGATCCGCAGCCGCGAGGCGGATCCGCGCCGCGGCGGACGTGATCTCGTCGTCCACGTCGAGGTAGATCAGGGTCGCCGGGCCGGGCGCCGGCGCAGCGGGCGCCGGGACCGGGGGCACCTTCGGCTCGTCGGTCACAGCTTCATCGTCCGGATGACGCGCCGGAGCGACGCGTCGAGCGGGTTCTGCGCGGAGCCGAGCTCGATCGCCTGGTACGCGAGGCCCATCGGCGTGACGTCCTGCTGGTCCTCGAGCAGCCGCGTCTCATCGCGGACGGTCTCGATCTGCTCCGGCGAGAGGATCGTGACCTCCGGTGGACGCGCGAACGGCAGATTGGCCGCGAATGCCGGATCGGCAAGGGCATCGCGGATCTCGGGCAGGCGCGAGCCGCCGCCGCACAGGTAGATGCGGCCCGGCAGCAGGTCGCCCGCCGCAAGCTCCTCCATCACCAGCTCCACGCCGGCCGCCCACACCGCCACGTCGTCCGCGACGATCTCGCGAACGTCCGGCGCCCGCTCACCCGCGATCCCGCGGGCGTAGTCGACCTTCAGCGCCTCGGCCCGCGGGAACGGCAGCTCGAGGCGATCCGCGATCGACTTCGTGAACGCCCGCCCGCCGAGCGCGAACATGCGCGTCCCCTCGATGCCGCCCTGGCGAACCAGCGCCACGTCGGTCGTGCCGCCGCCGACATCGATGAACAGCGCGCCACCCTGTCGGACCTGCTCGTTGTCGAGCACGCGAGCGACCGCATACGGCTCCGCGACCACCGCGATCAGCTCCATGTGCAGCTTCGCGGCCACGGTCTGCAGCGCGCCGAGATGAACGAGCGGCGCAAACGCGTCGAAGATCGCGATCCGGACGTTGCGGCCCTGGAAGCCGATCGGGTTCGTGACGGCGTAGCCGTCGATCCACGCTCCGACGACCGCCGCATGGACGAGCCGGACATCGACGCTCTGGAGGCCCGTCTCCCAGGTCACGGACCGCTCGGCTTCGCGCATCGACTGGCGCTGCACGCCCTCGATCAGCTTGCCGAGCTCCGCCTAGGTGATCGGGACGTCGGCGCGGGCGCGCTGCTGGTCGACGACGGTCGTGAAGCCCTTGACGAGCTCGCCGGCAATGCCGATCACGACCTGCTCTGGCCGGTAGCCGGCCATCTCCTCGGCCTCCTGGAGCGCCACGGCGCAGTTGTCGACGACGGCCGAGATGTCGGCGACGGTGCCCGACTGCATGTGCGCCAGGCCCTGCCGCTTCTTGCCGACGCCCTGGACCACGGCCTTGCCGTCGCGGATCTCGAACACGAGCGCCTTCGCGAACTCCGTGCCCACGTCGAGCGAGGTGCACGCGGTCAGCTGCTCGGGCGGCGAATCCCGCGTCCAGAGGCGTCGGATGCCCGTCATGCGCGCGGTCCCGCATACGAGATCAGCGAGGTGCCGAGCCAGACGAGGAAGATCGTCGACGAGATGAGGAGCGCGATTCCGCCCAGCACCGAGAGCGGGTGGCGCTCGTTGCCGCGCCAGAAGCCGTAGCCGAGCGCGCCGTAGCCGACGCCGGCCACGACCGCGAGCGTTGCGAACGGCCCCGGCATCCCGGCCATCGCACCGGTGATCCCGATCAGCACGTACCAGAACCCGACGACAGCGCCGGCGCCGAGCGTCCACGGCAGCAGCTGCTCGTACGTCCGAACACGGGCAAGGAGCAGGCCCTGCGCCGTCGTGGCGCCGACCATGCCCACCACACCGACCGACGCGACGAACACCGCCACCAGCGGCGCCAGGTATGGCTCGGTCCAGGTCGCGAAGAACGCGACGACCGGGATCGTCGCGAGCATCATCACGATCGATGCCGCGTCGTTGAGCGGTCCCCAGACGCCGCCCTTCGCGAAAAACAGGCCGAGGAACACCGCGCCCAGCACGGTCGCAACCGCAGCCACGAGCGCCAACGGTCCCGCCAGCGCCGCGAGCCCGGTCAGTGGCAGCTCGAAGATCACGATCGCGCTGCCGACACCAGATCCCTGATCACGGTCAGCGCCTCCCCAACACCGCCCCGCTTCGTGCCCCGGCCCTGGGCCATCTCCGGCTTGCCGCCGCCCCGGCCGTCG
>DATAIB010000136.1:0-7488 GCA_036262855.1 Candidatus Limnocylindrales bacterium | reverse complement strand
ACGGCCCGCCAGCTCGGACACGAGCTCGCGGAGCGTCGGCGGCGCGTTGCGATGCCAGGTGAAGGCAGCGAGCCGGTCGGGCCGGGCGTCGAGCCCGACAGCGAGCCAGTCGCCCGCCACCTCGAGGCACGAGCGCAGCAGAGCGGCGTCATCCGCGACCGCCAGCGTGGTGACCACGCGCGTCGCGCCCGCGGCGAACGCGACCCCGATTGCCTCCGGCGAATCGAGCCCGCCGGCGAGCTGGAGCGGCGTCGCGATCCGCGAGGCGATCGCCCCGATCACGTCGGTGTTCACGGGTGCGCCGCGCAGCGCGCCGTCGAAGTCGATGACGTGGATGAGCGGCGCGCCGAGCTCCACGAAATGCGACGCGATGCGCTCCGGTCGGTCGGTTGGGGCGCCGACGCCGGTCGAGACGCCGGGCCAGAACACGATTCGGGATCGGCCGTCCTTGACGTCGATCGAGGGGATGACCTGCACGCGCTAGCGGCCGACGGCGGTGCCGTCGGAGCCCGGAGACCGCCCTTCGCCATGGAGCGCGCGGCGGTGGAACGAGACCGGCAGGGAACCGCCGCGCAGCAGGACGTCGTGGAAGTCGCGCAGCGAGAACGCAGCGCCCAGTCGTGCCTTCTCCTCGTCGCGCAGCTGGAGCAGCAGCACCTTGCCGAGCAGGTACGAGAGGTTGTACGAGGGCGTGTACGTGTAGCGGCGCGCCTCGGCGAGCGCGTTCGGGCGCTCGAAGCCGGTGTGCTCGATGAGGAAGTCGGTCGCTTCCTCGATGGACACCTCGCCGCGATGCATCCGCACGTCGAGCACGATGCGGGCAGCGCGCCAGATCGCGTCGGTCGCGACGGCGACCATGAACGCGGGGCCGGTATCGAAGCCCTCCTCGCGCATCATCTGCTCGCTGTACATGCCCCAGCCCTCGACGAACTCGGGAGCGTCGACCTGGGCGCGGGTGAGGCTCGGGTGGCGCGCGGCGAGCGCGAGCTGCAGATGGTGGCCCGGGTACGCCTCGTGCACGCTGGTGTTGGAGATCGCCGCGCGGTAGTGCTCCATCATCGCGCCCGGGTTGTCGTCGACGGCGGGCGTGACGACGTACACCCCGACCGGTGACGCGTCGTAGCGGGCCGGCTCGAAATACGCCGCGAACGGCATCACGCCACGCAGGAACGGCGGCGTGGCCACGACCTCGACGCGCTCGTCGTCCGGCACGGTCGCGATGTCGTGGTCGATCAGGTGCTGGCGCGCGCGGCGCATGGCGACGCGGTACTCCTCGAGCGCCTGGTCGAACGTGTCGGGATGGTCGTGCTTGACCCGATCGACGACCTCGCCCTCGGACGCCGCCGGGTCGATCTCGCGGGCGGCCTTGCGGCGCAGCTCGTGGTTCAGCTCCAGCTGCTGCCAGCCGATGTCGAGGATCGCGTCCGTGTCGAGGCCTTCGAACGCGCGCAGCGCGAGGAGCTCGTCGTACTGCTCGCGGCCGATGGCCCACTCGGGAACCGCCCCCGGCAGGATCTCCTGGATCCACTCGAGCTGGTCCTCGATCGCGACCTTCGCCCGGTCGACGGCGCGGAGCAGGTGGGCCTGCGTCGCCGCGGGCACGTGTGCGCCGGCGCCGTCGGCGGCGGCCACGATCTCGTCGAGGAAGCTCGGGACGTTGCGGCCCGCCCGCTCCTCGATGCCGAGCCACGCCTGGACCTGCGGCACCACGGCGCGCGAGCGGTGGCCGCGCAGGAACGCCGGCGCCCCTTCGAGGCGCTTCGTGATCAGCTCGATCCGCTCCTCGAGCGGCGCGAAGTCGCGGGTGAACAGCGGGAACAGCGCGTCGCCGAGCGCCGCAGCGCCGGTCGAGCGGCGCTCCCAGATCCGCAGCGTTTCGGCGCGGTAGATGCGCAGCCGAACGTGATGGAGCTCCAGCTCGCGCTCGAAGCGTGCCTCGGGCGAGAGCGCGCCTGCGTCCATCGCCTCGAGGGCGGCCACGTGGGCGCGATCCGATTCGATGTCCGCGAGCACCCGCTCCCGCGCCGGGTCCGGCAGCTGGTCATCCCACTCGTGGATGCCGAGGTATGTCGCCCACGTGGGCTCCTCCTCGACGACGCGGCGGAAGCGCGCCTCGACGAGGTCGTAGAGCTGGTCGTCGAGCGGGCCGGGCTGCGCCGCGGCGGGAGCCCGGGTGAGCTCAACGCCCCCGAAGGAGCGGTTCGTCACGCGACCGCGCCGGCGGCGACACCCGCATACGCGCGGGACGAGCTCGACGCACCGACCTCGGTCGGCGGCAGCTCGTCGAGCGCCTCGCGGACTGCGCGGACGGTCGCATCGATGTCAGCGCGCTCGATGCCGTAGTGGGCGACGGCGCGGATCTGGCCGTTGTGGGGCATGAACGAGAGCATCAGGACGCCGCGCCGCTCGAGGGCCTCGAGGAACGCCTCGCGATTCCGCTCCACGCGGAACAGCACGAAGTTGGTTCGAACACGGCCAGGGTCCAGCAGGTCGCCTTCGGGCTGCGCCGTCTCGCCGGGGGAGCGGATGCCCGGGATCTCGGCGAGCGACTCGGCGAGGTAGCGTGCGTTCGCGTGGTCGTCCGCCAGTCGGTCGATCATGCCCTTGTCGCCGTCCTGGAGGGCCACCAGGCCCGCCGCGGCAAGGATCCCGACCTGGCGCAT
Organism: Candidatus Limnocylindrales bacterium; assembly: GCA_036262855.1. Lineage (GTDB taxonomy): Bacteria > Chloroflexota > Limnocylindria > Limnocylindrales > CSP1-4 > UBA5189. The sequence continues at coordinate 4,825 of DATAIB010000136.1, read as the reverse complement.
GCCGCCACCGAGCAGCTTCCGTGCCCGGCGCGCCTTCCAGATGAAGTCCTTCGATCCCACCAGCACGCTCCCGACCGGGCAGGCGAGGCCCTTCGACAGGCAGAACGTCACGGAGTCCGCCGGATCGGCGAGCTGGCGCGGATCCTCGTCGAGCGCGACGACGGTGTTCCAGAACCGGGCGCCGTCAACATGGAGCGGCACGCCGCCCTCGTGCGCAACTGCGCCGATGGCGCGCATGTACGCCGAGCCGACCGGCTGGTTGTTCGCATGGGCGCTCGCGTTCTCGAACACGACGAGCCCGGTGATCGGGTCGTGGACGTCCGTGGGGTCTCGAAACGCCTCACGGACCTGCTGGAGGTCGAGCGTGCCGTCGGGCTGCTCCTCGATCGGCCGAACCGACGCTCCCACGACGACGGCGTAGGAGGCCGCCTCGTGCAGCATGATGTGGCCGTGGGCGCCGGCGATGACCTCCTGGCCCCGCTGCACGTGGGCGAGCTGCGCGACGAGGTTGCCCATCGCGCCTGAGGACACGAAGAGTCCTGCCTCCTTGCCGAGCAGCTCCGCAGCGCGCTCCTCGAGCGCCTTGACGGTCGGATCGTCCTCGAAGACGTCGTCACCGACCTCGGCTTCGGCCATGGCCCGACGCATCTCGGGGCTCGGCTTCGTGACGGTGTCGGAGCGCAGGTCGATGATCGGCATGGCCCGCGAGGATACCGCGGAACCATCTGGTATCCTCCGCGTTCGCTATCCCGGACCCGTGGTGTAGCGGCCCAACATGCCAGCCTGTCACGCTGGAGATCGCCGGTTCGAATCCGGTCGGGTCCGCCATAACGCACGTTCCGACGCCCCGTTCGCCCGCCCGAACGGGGCGTCACCTTGTCCCGGGGCCTGTGGCGGCGACGATGCCTGCAGCTGCGCCGGCGGCGCAACATCGGCGTCAGATGCTCGCTACGTAGACGAAAACGACCAGGTTCGGCTGGATTTGGGCCGCACCTCGTCGAATCTGATCAACAGCGAGACCAAAGCGACGTGGTCTGCCTCGATTTGGGCCCAGAGCTTTGGTATTCGAGTTCGACCTCGTCACGTTGGTATTCCTGGTGACCAACTGGGCGCAGGCGCGCCTACAACTCCTTGAGCAGCTCGATGAGGCGGCGGTTCGGCGGCATCCCGGCGCCCGTGTAGAGCCCGTAGGCGGCCGGGTTCGTCTCCGGGCTGTTCCAGACCAGCACCCGGCTGGCGCCATTCGCCCAGGCGCGGTGCTGGACCTCCTTGACCACCGCATGCGCGAGCCGCAGCCGGCGGAAGTCGCGGTGCGTGCCCAGCGGTTCGATCTCCAGCGTCGCCGACTGCTCGTCCAGCCAGCCGATGCAGCACGCCGCGACCCTCCCGTCCGGCGCCAGGGCGATCGTCACGAGGTCCGCGCGGAACTGGGGCATCGCCTTCACTCGCTCGTGGAGCTCGCGGCGATACGACGACGGCTGCCGGTCCGACCACGCGGCGACGTGGCCCGCGATGTACGCGTCGTCGGGGACGTCCAGGAGCGAGGCGAACCGGAAGCCCTTCGGCAGCGTGGCTCGCTCCGGCTCCGCCGAGGTGTCCGCGAGCAGCTCCAGCTCCGTGCCGCAGCGCCGGTAGCCGCGTCCCTCCAGCTCCCCGAGCAGCGGATCGCCCTCGACGGCGTGGAACCCGATCGACGACCGACCGAGCGCGCGGAGCTCCTGCTCGAGCCACGCGATCTGCTCGAGCCTCGAGGGGGCCGCAGCGGCGCGCTCCATGACGAGGAAGAAGCCATCGACGAGGGCAAATGCCGCGAGGCGGCCGTCATCGTTCGGCCAGACGTACGCGCCGAAGTCGTCGCGTTCGGTACGCCACAGCTCGCGCAGCCACCACTGGATGCCACCCGGATGTGACAGTCCGCCGCCTGCGCGTGTGCGGCCGAGCAGATCGGCCACGGCGGGCAGGTCGTGGTCGCGGTCGATCGGTCGAGGCTGCATGGCGGTGGCGAACGATAGCCGCTCGTCCGAACGCAGCCCGTACCTTCGTCGGCTCGCAGAAGGTGGTGCGTGCGAGCATCCTTCGCACGTGATCGGATCGATCGGGTCCCGTCTTCGGCTCGTGCTGCGCCAGCCCGGGCCCGATGGCCGCCGCGTGCTCGGCGCCGAGGCAAACGGCGAGCTCCGCGAGGTCGACTTCGTCGCGTATTCGACGTCCGAGCGGCTCTCCGGCCGCGTCCGGCTCGACAACTCGCGCCTGACCGACATGCTCAACGCGCACCAGGAGTTCGTGCTCGTCGATGCGCTGGCCGAGCGACTGCCCGACGGCGGCTCGATGGTGGTCCCCGAGATCCTGATCGCGCGTCACGAGCTGGCGCTGGTGCGGGTCGGGGGGCCACGCGGCGATCGCGCGCTCCGCATCCCGACCAAGACGCATCGACTGGTGCTCCGAACCGGCCGCTATCTCGTCGCGGGGCGGCTGCATTCCTCCCTCGGGCAGGACCCGCTCGCGGCGCTTCGTGCCCGGGATTCGATGGTGCCGCTGACCGACGCCTCGATCATGTTCCGCGTCGGCCCCGATATCGTCGAGGAGCCCGGCGGCACGATCGTGGTCAACCGTGACCTCGTCGAGTGGGTGCGCGAAGGCGCCCTCGACGCGCGCAGCCTGGACCTGCCCGCATGAGCGTGGCGGCGCTCGGCTGATCGCGGTCACGCGCGCCTGATCGCTTCGGCGCCCTGCCACAATCGGCGCCGTGCCAGCCTCCGCCGCACCCGGTCCGCTCGCGGGCATCCGCGTCATCGACTGCTCCACGGTGCTCGCCGGCCCGTATTGCACGATGCTGCTGGCGGACCTCGGGGCGGACGTGATCAAGGTCGAACCGCCCGAGGGTGATGCGACGCGCGGCTGGGGTCCGCCGTGGGTGGGATCGGAGACAGACGGGACCAGGACCGCGACGTACTACCTCGCCGTCAACCGGAACAAGCGCTCCATCCGGTTGGATCTCTCTGGCGAGGAAGGGCGCGAGGTGCTGCGGCGGCTGTTGCGCGACGCCGACGTCGTCGTCGAGAACCATCGGGTCGGCGGCTTCGCCCGTCTCGGCTTTTCCGACGAGGTCCTGCGCGAGCTCAATCCCGCGCTCGTCCACCTCGCGATCTCCGGGTTCGGCACGCGCGGGCCGGACGCGGAGAAGCCGGGCTACGACTTCGTGATCCAGGCCGTTGCCGGGCTCATGTCCATCACCGGCGAGCCCGAGGGGCGGCCGATGAAGGTCGGTGTCGCGATCAGCGACGTGGTCAGCGGGCTGTTCGGTGCGGTGTCGATCCTGGCCGGGCTGCTGGGTCGGGAGCGAGGCGCGGTGGGCGGCGTCGGACAGCGAATCGATGTCTCGCTGCTCCAGTCGACGCTTGCGGTGCTCGTGAACCAGGCGCAGGCGGCGCTCGTCACGGGCGCGCAGCCGACGCGACGCGGGAATGCCCACCCGAGCATCGTTCCCTACGAGACCTTCGCGACGGCCGATGGCGAGATCGCCGTCGGCGTCGGATCGGAACGGCAATGGGCGAAGCTCGGCCCGGCGATCGGGGCGCCCGAGCTCGTCGCGGACGACCGATTCGCCACGAACGGCGACCGCGTCGTCAACCGGGAGGCGTTGATCCCGCTGCTGGCCGCGCGCTTCGCGACCGACACGTCAGCCGCATGGCTGGCGAAGCTCGACGACGCCGGCATCCCGGCCGGTCCCATCCTCGACCTCCCGGCCGCGTTCGCCTCGCCGCAGGCGGATGCCCTTGGTGTGCGAGTTCCGCTCGAGCACGCCGCCCTCGGCCCGGTCGACCAGGTCGCGCCGCCCTACGAGCTCTCGGCGACGCCCGCCTCGGTTCGAACACCGCCCCCGTTGCTGGGCGAGCACACGGATGAGATCCTCGCTGAAGCGGCCTTCTCCCTCGACGAGATTCGATCCCTCCACGACCACGGGGTCGTGTGGGGTCATCAAGACTGAGGCCACGCAATGAACCGGAACCGCCTCGCGACACGCCTCGCCGGTGCTGGGTACGCGCTGCTCGGCGCCGGCTTTGGGATCGGCGCGCTTTGGGCGACGCTCCACCTGCGAAGGACTGGCGAGCTGCCCATGACGCCGTGGGGTTTCCGGGCGCTGAGCGGCCCGTTCGAGCGCCTCGGGACCGACGCGTTCTCCGCGCTCGGCATCGGGCTCGTCGTGATGTCCGTCCTGAACGTCGTGGCCGGGGCCTTGCTGTGGCGTGGAGATCGCCGAGGGCTGCGGCTGAGCCTCGCCACGTTCGTGCCGACGATGGGGCTCGGGGCCGGCTTTGCGCTCCCGTTCCTGTTGATCGGACTGCCGATCAGCGTGGCGCTCGCGGTGGCCGGCAGGCGGACGCAGCGTCCCACGTGACCTCGAGCGAAGCTGACTGAGCCAGACCACTCGGACGAGGTCGCCTACCCTCTCTCGCCTATGCCTGCCGAGTTCATCTACACGACCTACAAGCTGGGTCGCCACTACCCGCCGGATCGGACCGTCCTCGAGGACATCTCGATCTCGTTCTACCCGGGTGCCAAGATCGGCGTCATCGGGCCGAACGGCGCCGGCAAGTCGAGCCTCCTCCGGATCATGGCCGGGCTCGATGACGGGTTCGTCGGTGATGCGCGGCTGACGCCAGGCTTCACGGTCGGCTACCTGTCGCAGGAGCCGCAGCTCGACCCGGCGAAGACCGTGAAGGAGAACGTCCTCGACGGGGTCGGCCCGATCCGCGACCTCATCACCGACTACAACGCGGTCATGGCGAAGTGGTCCGAGCCGGACGCCGACTACGAGGCGATC
>DATAIB010000135.1:0-3234 GCA_036262855.1 Candidatus Limnocylindrales bacterium | reverse complement strand
CGCCCTCGTCGGCCCGGATCTTCTCGGCGACCGCGTAGCCGTCGAGCTTGGGCAGGCTCACGTCCAGCAGGATCAGCCCGGGATTCTCCGAGCTCCAGAGCTTGAGCGCCTCCTGCCCGTCGCTGGCGACCGTGACCGTGTACCCGGCCTGCTTGAGCGTGTACTGCAGGAGACGCTGGACGTTCGCCTCGTCGTCGACGACAAGGATCTTGGTCATGCCCTACCCCCGAAACTACTTGTCCGCGCCGGGGCCCATGGCCTTGCCCACGAACCCTGAGATGGGCCCGATGAGCTCGGTGAACTCCGTCGGAATGACGAACTTGGTGGACGGGCTGGCACCAAGCGCCTTGAGCGCTTCGAGGTACTGCAGCGCCATCGTCTTCTGGTCGATGTCCTTGGCGGCGCCGAAGATCCGGCTCAGCGCCTGGCTGAAGCCCTCGGCGCGCAGGATCGCGGCCTGCCGCTCGCCTTCGGCCTTGAGGATTTCGGATTGCTTCTGGCCCTCGGCGTTGTTGATCGCCGCCTGCCGGTTGCCTTCGGACTCCGTGATGACCGCGCGCCGCGTCCGCTCGGCGGACAGCTGCCGGTTCATCGCGTCCTGGACGTCTCGCGGCGGCGTGATCTCGCGGATCTCGACCGTCGTGACCTTGCCGCCCCAGCGCTCGGTGACCTCGTCCAGCTTGACCCGCAGGACCTCGTTGATCTGCTCACGCTTGGAGAGCACCTCGTCGAGCAGGATGTCGCCGATCACGGCGCGCAGCGTCGTCGTCGCGACGCCCTGGAGGGCGCCGGCGAAGTACGCGACGTTGACCACGCTCTTGAGCGGGTCGGCGATGCGCCAGTAGATGAGGAAGTCGACATTGATCGGCGCGTTGTCCTTCGTGATCGTGGTCTGGCTCGGGACTTCGATGAACTGCTCGCGGGTGTCGACCTTGACCGGTCGATCCACGATCGGGATCAGGAAGTTGATGCCCGGGCCGCGGACCATGGATTCATCGGTCCGGCCCAGGCGGAACACCACCATCCGCTCGTACTGCTGGACCACGCGAATCGACAGATAGACGACCACGAGCGCGACAACCACGAGAAACGCCACGATGGCCAGGACCACGGGCAAGTTCTCCACCAGCTACCTCCGATCCGTTCCGAGCGCCATGCGGCGACCGGTCACGTGCCTGACGATGATGACGCGTCCGGCTCGACCGTGAGCGTCAGCCCCTCCACCTTGACGACTTTCACGCGCGTGCCCCGTTCCAGGGCGCTCCCGTCGGCCGTCCGCGCGGTCCATTCCTCGCCACCGGCGACGACCGATCCGACGGGGCTGAGCGGCGACCGCACGATCCCGAAGCCGCCCACGGCCGCCTGGCCGAGGACGACGGGCGCCCGGTTGCCGATGCGCCGTGAGCTGATTGCACCGAACCCGATCAGCAGCGCGAACACGGCGCCGGTCACGCTCACCACCGCGATGAGCAGCGGCGCGACCTGGGCGGCGGGCGCAAATGGATCCGCGGGCGTCGTGAACAGCGCCGACAGACCAAGTGCCACGCACACAACGCCACCAAGTCCAAGGAGACCGTGACTGGTCACGGTCACCTCCAGACCGAACAGCACCATGCCGAACAGCAGCAACGCCAGGCCGCCGATGTTCAGGGGCAGGGTTCCGCCGAGCACCAGGGCGAGCAGGATCGCCAGGCCGCCGATGATCCCGGTGACGAAGTTCGGGGACCAGAGCTCCGCGATGATCCCGGCCGAGCCGATCGTGAACAGCAGCCCCACGATCGTCGGGTCCGCCAGGATGCGGAAGAACGTCACGAGCGGGTTGAGCCCGCGCTCCGTCGTCGTCGCACCGGTGAGGTTCAGCTTCACGTCCTGACCGGCGACCTTCACGGTCTTGCCGTTCGCGAAGGCAAGGACGTCGTCGAGCGTCGATGCCATGCCGTCGACGACGTGCAGCCGGACGGCTTCCTCCGCCGAGGACGAGCGCGCGTCGCGGACGGCGGCGACCGCCCAGTCCACCGGTCGGCCTCGCTCCTGCGCGATCGAGGTGATGCTGGCGATCGCGTCGTTCATGACCTTCTGGCCGAGCGTCCCACCGATGTCCGACCCATCGCTGTTGATCGGCGATGCGGCGCCGATCCGCGTGCCGGGGGCCATCAGGGCGATGTTCGAGGCCAGGGTGATGAACGTGCCGGCGCTCGCGGCGAACCCGCCTGCGGGCGCGACCCACACGATGATCGGGACCTTCGCTTCGAGCAGCGTCCCGACGATGTTGTCCATCGCGTCGAGGCGGCCACCCGGGGTGTTGAGCTTGATGACGACCGCCGCTGCGCCGTCCGTCTCCGCCTGTGCGATCGATGAGCGGAGGTAATCGGCCATCGTCTGGTCGACCTCGCCGGTGGTGGGCAGGACGACGACCACGGGCCCGGCGGCGCTCGCGGAGCTCGCGAACAGCACGAAGCCGAGCGCCGACAGCGCGAGCGCGATCCTGGAGATTCGTCCTCGACGCGGCGGGCTGCGCCGCTCCCCTGCGGACATGGTGGATGCCACCTCCGCGGTGAGTATCGCACCGCCACGGGGCGGCGCCGCGAGTCAGGCCGCCGAGCCCTCCAGGTGCTCGAACACCAGCGCGCTCCAGCTCTCCATCCGGTCGACGACCGCCGCCGCCTCGGCGGGCTCCGCGAACTCGCCGGCGAGCTTGTCGACCTCGCGGATTGCCACGCGGCGGCCGCGTGCATCTGCCACGTATACCGCGCCGACGTGGACGCTGCCGACGTCGGTCGTGTCGTCGTTCAACAGGCCGATGAGCTGGAACTCCGGCTCGAAATCGGCATCGACCTCCTCGTGCCACTCGCGGCGCAGCCCGCCTGCGAGGTCCCCATCGCCGGGGTTGAGATGTCCCCCGACCCCGATCGAATAGCGGTCATGCAGGCGCGCGTCGCCACCCGCCTTCGTGCGGCGCATCAGGAAATACCGCTCGCCGTCGCGCAGCACGAGGTACGGGATGACCTGCTTCCACGACCGGTCGACCTCCATCTCGCCGCGCGGTCGGAACTCCCCGTCCCGCGCGACGGTCGCCTCGAACGTGTCGAGGCCCTCGGAGGTCACGCCGAGCCAGCCGGGATCGCCCATCAGCGACGCCCGCGGAACGACGAGGACGAGCTCCTCGTCGCTCACGGCTTCGCGGCGGCGTCGAGCGCCGCGCGGGCGGCGGCGAGGCGCGAGCGAAGCGCATCC
>DATAIB010000134.1:0-4141 GCA_036262855.1 Candidatus Limnocylindrales bacterium | reverse complement strand
GCAGTACGCGCCGTACGACCTCCACGGGGCGGAGGGCGGCTGGGATGGCGCAGGTGGTCGCGAGGCGTTCGGCGATGCGGTTGTCGCGCAGCTGGAGACCGTTGCGCCGGGGATCACGAAGCTCGTGACGCATCGCCAGGTCCTGACGCCCGTCGATTTGGAGCGTGACTACGGCCTCACCGGGGGCCACCCGCTCCATGCAGAGCCGGGCCTTGACCAGTTCTTCGTCTGGCGGCCGCTGCTCGGTCACGCCCGCTACCGAATCGCGCTGGAGCGGCTGTACCTGTGCGGCTCCGGTGCCCATCCCGGCGGCGGCATCACCGGCGGCCCCGGCCAGAACGCGGCGCGCGAGATCCTCGCCGATCTGAAGGTTCGCGGCGGCGCCTGAGCCACGGAGGTCCGCGAATGCCGATCGACGCCAAGTCCTTCGACGAGCCGGACGAGGTCGTCCACTTCAAGCACGGTCGGATCGAGGTCGTGACCGTCGGCTCGATGTCGATCGGGCGGGAGACGTGGGAGCCGGGCTACAGCTGGGCGGATGACGTCCGGCCCGTCGTGGGCACCGAGTGGTGTGAGTCCCACCACACCCTGTATGTCGAGTCGGGAACGATCCGGATCCGGATGCGAACGGGCGAAACCCGCGACGTCGGCGCCGGCGAGGTCGTTGACTACACGCCGGGGCACGAAGTCTGGGTCGTCGGCGACACGCCGGCGGTCACGATCGACGTCCAGGGCGGGTTCGGCTGGACGCGCGCTCCCGAACCGGGCGATCGCATCCTGACCACCGTGCTGTTCACGGACATCGTCGGATCGACGACGACGGCGGAGCGCCTCGGGGACCGTTCGTGGAAGCAGGTCCTCGGTGCGCACCACGAGGACATCCGGCAGCTCCTCGGCCAGCATCGGGGTCGCCTCGTCGACACCGCGGGTGATGGGGTGCTCGCGACCTTCGACGCGCCTGCGCGCGCCATCACGTGCGCGATCGCGATCGCTACGGCGGCCAAGCGCCTCGGCATCGAGATCCGAGCGGGCGTCCACACCGGCGAGGTCGAGGTCGCGGGCGACGACCTGCGCGGCGTCGCGGTCCACCTCGCGGCGCGGCTCATGTCCGCCGCGGATCCCGGGACGACGTTCGTCTCGGCCACCACCCGCGATCTCACGATCGGCGCCGGCCTCGAGTTCATCGACCGCGGTGCGCGCGAGCTCAAGGGCATCTCCGGCGAGTGGCGCGTGTTCGAGGCCCGCGTCGCCGAGTCGGCGCGGAGCTAGGCGGCGGCGCGAACGCTATTCCGCGGGAGCGCCCTCGACGTCCTTGTCGATGCTCGGATCGGGCTCGCGTGGGCGGCGGATGAGGCGCCCCTGTCGCTGGCCGGCGCGCGCGGCGGCGCGATCCGCCACCGGCCCGTCATTCCGCCGGCCGCTGAGCACGTGCAGGAAGAGCGCAGAGATGACCGCTGCGATCGGGATCCCGAAGATGGCGCCCGGGATGCCCGCGATCTTGAGCCCGACCAGAACAGACCCGAGGACGACGATCGGGTGGATGCGCAGCGACGTCGACATGATCCGCGGCTGGACGAAGTTCATGACGATCAGCCAGCCGACGGCCACGACGATGCCGACGCCCAGGAGCGCATCGGGCTTGAACAGCATCGCGACGAGCACCGGCGGCACCCAGGCAAGGAACGGCCCGAAGAATGGGATCGCCATGAGGAGCCCCGCGATCGCCGTGGTGACGGCGATGAAGTCCAGCCCGAACACCGCCGATGCGACGAAGCAGACCGCACCGAACAGCAGGCCGGTGATGACCTGGCCGCGGATGAACCCACCGAACGATCGGCTGACGGCCTCCTCGAGGAGCTTCCCTTCGGTCTTGTAGCCCTTCGGGACAAGCCAGAACCCGAAGGCGATGAGGCGTTCACGGTCGGCGACCATGTACAGCGAGAGCACCACGACGAGCAGCAGGTTGCCGATGGCACCAAGGCTCGCGACCGCGATCTGCTGCAGCGGCGCTGCCAGCTGGATCGCGTACTGGTTGAGGTTGTCCAGGAAGGTCTGCGCCTGCGCCAACAGGTCGACCTGGCCGATGCCGAGGCCGTTCAGTCGCTCCTGCCACGGCGCGACGATGTTCGGCAGGTTGTCCTTCAGTGAGGGCAGATTGGTGATGAAGTCCGAGATCGAGGTCACGAGCGCGGCGGCGCCGAGGATCGAGACGAGAACCAGCCCGCCGAAGAGCACGAAGTACACGACGAAGATGGCGCCGGTACGGCTCATGAATGGGATCGTCGTGACCCGGTTCACGACCGGCTGGAGCATGAACGCGAACAGCCACGCCAGGAAGAACACCATGATCAGGTCGCCGAAGATCACGAAGACCTGGGCGACGAACCCGAGGACGATGAACGCCAGCGCAATCGCGCCGAGCACGAGGATCGCGTCGAACCATCGACGCTCGCGGGGTGTCATCTCGAACCCCATGGGTGTTCCCCGGGGTCCCTAGCGCAGACCCATCTTTTCGCGGACCTCGTCCATCGTCGCCTTCGCGATCGGGGCGAGGCGCTCGGCGCCCGCGGCGAGAATCTCGTCGATCTCCTTCGGGTTCGCCATGAGCTCGAGGTAGCGCTCGCGAGCCGGCGCGTAGTGGTCGACGATTCGCTGCGCGAGCAGCTTCTTCATGTCGACGCAGCCCGTGGCGGCGGAGCGCTCGCTCTCCCAGAGCGACTCATAGTCGTTGCCGAAGAAGCGCTGCAGCTGGCAGACGTTGCAGACCTCGGGTCGGCCGGGGTCGGTGCGCTTGATGCGTTGCGTGTCGGTCACCATCGAGCGCACCTGCTCGGTCAGCACCTGCGCCGGGGCAAGGATGTCGATGGTGTTCCCGATCGACTTCGACATCTTTCGAACGCCGTCCGTGCCGATGACGGTGGGTGCCTCGGTGAACACCGCTTCCGGCTCGGGGAACGTCCAACCGTACCGGCGGTTGAATGCACGGACGATCTCGCGCGACAGCTCGAGGTGCGCCGCCTGATCGCGCCCGACCGGCACCCGCGTCGCCTTGTACAGCACGATGTCCGCGGCCTGGAGCACCGGGTAGGTGAGCAGCCCATGGTTGACGTCGTCGGGCTGGTTCTCCTGCTTCTCCTTGTACGTCGGTGTGCGCTCCAGCCAGCTGACCGGCGTGACCGTCGCCAGGAGCCACGCCAGCTCCGTGTGCTCGGGCCGATGGCTCTGGACGAAGAGCGTCGCCTTGTTGGGGTCGACCCCGAGCGCCAGGAGGGACGCCGCCATGTCGCGGGTGCGCTCGCGAAGCAGCTGCGCGTCGTGCTGGCTCGTGAGCGCGTGGTAGTCGACGATGCAGTAGATCGCCTCGTACTCCTCCTGCAGCTTCACGTAGTTGCGGATCGCGCCGAGGTCATTGCCGAGGTGGGCGATCCCCGAGGGCTGGATGCCGCTGAACGTGCGGGCGCCGGCCTTGCCGGCCGGCTTCACGGGAGCGGGGACCGCCTCGGTGGTCATCGCGGGGAGTGTATGCGAGCGTGGCTGCCGATTGGCCCTCGATACCATGCGGCGATGGCAGGTCAAGGTGGGATCGGAGGCGGGTCGCAGGAGGCGTCGAATCGCCCCCTTCGCGTCGCTGTGCTGGGCGCGGGGACGGTCGGCCGAGAGGTCGTTCGCGGGCTGCTCGAGGGGCGATCCGCCGGCCTCGCGGACCCCACCGCGTTCGAGCTTGTCGGCATCGTGGCGCGCGACCTGGGACGCGCCGCGGCTGCGGGGATGCCCGCGCACCTGCTCACGGATGCGCCTGCGCATGTCGTCGCCGGCGCGACCGACGTCATCGTCGAGGTCATGGGCGGCGAGGAGCCGGCCCGGACGCTGATCGCCGCCGCGCTGACGGCGGGCAAGGCGGTCGTGACCGCGAACAAGTACGTGGTTGCGCGGCACGGACCGCAGCTCGAGGCGATCGCGCGGCAGACGCGCGCCCCCTTCCGCTACGAGGCCGCGGTCATGGGCGGCACCCCGATCCTGCGGCTGCTCGCCGAAGACCTCGCCGGCACGACCATCACGTCACTGCGCGGGATCGTGAACGGGACGACCAACCACATCCTCACCGAGATGGCGCTCAACGGCGTGGGCTATGCGGATGCGC
>DATAIB010000133.1:0-8620 GCA_036262855.1 Candidatus Limnocylindrales bacterium | reverse complement strand
CAACGGCGGGACGTTCTCGTTCAAGTTCGACGCCGCAGGGACGTACGCCTACTTCTGCCAGGTCCACCCGTCGATGACGGGCACGATCACCGTCCTCGCGGCGGGCGAGAACCCGGGCGAGTCCGAGGCCGGCATCCCGATCGAGCGCCGCGCGATCGGCGCCGGAATCCTGATCGTGACGCTCGTCGTGCTGTTCGGCGCCGCAATGGTCTGGCGAAGGATGAACCCCGCCTGACCCGCGCCCCCGCGGCCTAGCCCCGGATCAGGCGGCCGCGGCGGGAGATCGCATGCGTCGCCAGTGCGGCGACGCCCATCGCGACCAGCGCGCGCTCGGGAGTCGGGAGCGGGCGCACGATTCGCAGGAACTGATCGGCACGCTCGCGATCCACGGCGCGCAGCACGGCATGGCCACGCTGCGTCAGGGCGATCGATCGCTGGCGCCGGTCCTCGGGCTCCTCGTGGCGCTCCAGGAGACGCCGCTTCACGAGACCGTCAACCAGCCGGCTCGTCGCCGATGGTGATCGACCCAGCGTGTCGGCCAGCTCGCCGATGGTCGTCGTCCCCGCGTCGGCGAGCACGTACAGCGCGGCGAGCTGCGTGAATCCGAGCCGCAGGTCACCGAGCTGCGAGGCGAACCCCACGACCAGCTCGCGCCACAGGGCGCGGCCCATCGCGACGCGTTCGGAGATCTGGCGCACGTTCGGGGTGTGCGGGCCGGAGGCGAGCACGGACGAGCTCAGATCGGCCTCGAATCGACGCGCGATGGCGCGGACGCTCCGCGGCTTCCGAGCTGGCACTGCCATGGCTGCATTGTGCACTCATGCACACACTTCACGCTCAGACGACGCTGCGTCGGGCACGATTCGGCTCGCATGACCACTGTCGCCTTCGTCTTCCCCGGCCAGGGATCGCAATCGGTCGGGATGGGACGGTCCCTCGCCGCGTCCTCCCAGGCCGCCGCCGATGTCTTCGCCGCTGCCGATGCGGCTCTCGGCGAGTCGATCTCAGCGCTCGCCTGGGAAGGTCCCGAGGAGCTGCTCAACCGCACGGAGAATGCGCAGCCGGCCCTCCTCGCCGCCTCGATCGCGTACCTGGCCGCGGCCCGCGAACGCGCCGCCGCAGCCGGGAAGCGCTTCCCTGATCCGGCATTCATCTGTGGCCATTCGATGGGCCAGTACTCCGCGATGGTCGCCGCGGGCGCGCTGGACCTCGCCGACGGCGTGCGCCTCGTGCGCGAGCGCGGCATCCGGATGCAGGCCAGCGGGGCGGGCCGCGACGGCGCGATGGCGGCCATCCTCGGGCTCGCCGACGAGGCCCTGCCGGAGCTGGTCGCACATTCCTCCACCCGCGGCGTGTTCGCGGTCGCGAACCGCAACTCCCCGGGCCAGGTCGTCGTGTCCGGCGAACGAGCGGCCATCGATGCCGCCGCGGAGATCGCGAAGACCCTCGGCGCCAAGCGCGCGATCGTGCTGCCGGTGTCCGTTGCGGCCCATTCGCCGCTCATGGCCGAAGCCGCCACGGCAATGCAGGCGATCCTCGCCGATGTCCCGTTCGAGAACCCAAGCGCCCGCCTCCTCGCGAACGCCGATGCCCGCCCGATCGAAACCGCAGATGGCGCACGGGCCGAGCTCGTCGAACACCTCACGGCCGGCGTCGACTGGGTGCGCGCGGTCGAGACGATGGCCGCGGCGGGTGTCGACACCTTCCTCGAGGTCGGGCCCGGCAAGGTCCTGACGAACCTCATCAAGCGCATCAACCCCGAAGTCAGCGCCATCGCCCTCGAGGACGCCCTCGCTGCCGACACGTTCGACCTCCCCTTCCTCCTTCCCGCCTAGCCCGCCAGCCCAAGGAGCCCCAACCCCGTGCGCAAGCCCGATTACAACCGCCGCGTCGTCGTGACCGGCCTCGGCGTCGTCAGCCCGGTCGGCAACGACAAGGACACCGCCTGGCGCAACCTCACCGAGGGCAACTCCGGCCTCGGCGAGATCACGCGCTTCGATGCCAGCCCGTACGACCACAAGATCGATGGCGAGGTCCGCGACTTCGACGCGACCGCGTGGATGGACGCCAAGGCCGTGCGCCGCAGCGAGCGCGAGATGCACTATGGCGTCGCCGCGGCCAAGCAGGCCGTCGCCGATTCCGGCTTCGAGATCACGGACGAGAACCGCACCGAGATCGGGGTGGTGTTCGGGAGCGGCGCAGGCGGCCAGCAGCTCATGATCGACAACTACGCCACGCTGCGGGACAAGGGCCCGAACCGTGTCGCCCCGACGTTCATCGCGAACGCGCTCGTCGATTCGACGTCCGGCATGATCTCGATCGAGACGGGCGCCATCGGCCACAACATCGCGATCGTGTCCGCGTGCTCCACCGGCACGCACTGCGTCGCCGAGGCCGCCGAGGCGATCCGGCGCGGCGACTGCATCGCGATCATCTCCGGCTCCACCGAGATGCCGCTGCTCGAGGTCGGCCATGCCGGCTTCTCGAACATGCGCGGCATGGGCTCGCCGCGACCCGGCGAGGGGCTGGAGACCGTCTCGCGGCCGTTCGACGCGACGCGCAACGGGTTCGTGCTCGGTGAGGGCGCAGGCGGCCTGTTCCTCGAGGACCTCGAGCTCGCGAAGGCGCGCGGGGCACGCATCTACGCCGAGGTCGTCGGCTACGGCTCTGCCGCCGATGGCTGGGACATGATCCAGCCGATCGAAGGTGGCACTGGCTCCGCGCGGGCGATGAAGATGGCGCTGGAGCGTCGCGGCGTGCCGGCCGACGAGGTCGACATGATCAACCCGCACGGCACGTCGACCCCGGTCGGCGATGCGCGCGAGGCCGAGGCGATCTGGAAGACGTTCGGCGATCGTTCGGCGCGCGACCGCCGGTCCCTGGCGATCTCCGGTACGAAGTCGATGACCGGCCACATGATGGGCGCCGCCGGCGCGTTCGAGGCCTTCGCCACGGTGCTGTCCGTCGCCGAGCAGACCGTGCCCGGCACGCTCAACTACCGCGACTTCGATCCCGCGTGCGACGTATGGGTCGTCGACGAGACCATCCAGATGCCGATCCGCTACGCGCTCTCGAACAACATCGGGTTGGGCGGCCACAACGGCGCGGTCATCTTCAAGCGCTACGACGGCGACTGAGCCTCCGCTCCGCAAGCCGCCCGGCGCGCTCCCACAGATCACCGTACATGGCGTCCTCCCACGAGCTCTGCGGCACCTTCCGCGGGCCCGGCCCGAATGTGATGTCCTCCGCGCGAAGCGCGCGCAGCAGCGCATACACGCGCCGTATCGCGACGCCCGGCAGCTTCCCGTTCTCCAGCCGCGAGATCATCGACTGGTCCACCTTGCTGACGCGCGCCAGCTGCTTCTGTGACCAGCCGCGGTACAGCCGCAATCGCAGGATTGCCGCGCCGAACAGCTCGTCGAGCGACCGCCGTTCCGGCTCAGGCATCCACGGGAGCACGCCGGTCTCGATGAAGTGGAGGTCGACATCTCCGGTGCCGAGCACAGCAGTGCTTGGGTTCGCATCCGCCGCGCCGACTTCCCTCTCCGCTGCGCCCGCTCCCCATTCCGCAGCGTCAGAATCGATGCGCGTCGACACATATTCCGGCGACAACGCCATCTCCTCCAGCCCGTCGAGATCCATGGCGAAAGGAAAGCAGTCGCCGCTTCGCGCCGGCTCACCCGCCGCTCACCCGAGGATCACCAGCGTGCGCGATGCACGGACCCAGGCAGACCGATTCCCGCATATGCGCCGACAGGCATCGGTTTCGGCCGCCCGCGACCAAGGCAGGGCGCGCCCCGATGCCGCGCGCTCGTATGCCGCGCGCGCGTTCGGGGCGGGGGCGCCGTCGATACAATCCGCCGCGACGGCCGCAGGAGGCTCCATTGCCCAGTTCTGACCTTTCTCGCAGAGCAGTAGTCACCGGCATGGGCGCCATCACGCCCATCGGCAACGACGTGGAGACGTACTGGCAGAACCTGCTCGCGGGGGTGCCCGGCGGGGGGCCGATCACGACGTTCGACACGACCGGCCACGAGGTGAAGATCGCGGCGGAGGTCAAGAACTTCGACCCGCTCACCGTGATGGACCGCAAGATGGCCCGGCGGATGAGCCGGTTCATCCACTTCGGGATCGCGGCGGCAACGGAGGCCGTGGAGAACTCCGGCATCGACTTCGCCGCGATGTCGCCGGAGCAGCGCGACCGCGCCGCGGTGATCGTCAACACCGGTGGCGGCGGCATGGAGCAGGTGATCAACGGCGCGGATGCGATCCGCGATCGCGGGCCCGGGCAGGTGAGCCCGTTCGCGATCCCTGCGCTCAGCGGCAGCATGGCGGCCGCGCAGGTCTCGATGAAGTACGGGATCACCGGGCCTGTCATCACCCAGGTGGCGGCGTGCGCGTCGGGCGTCATCGCGTACCAGGACGCGCTGCGGCTCATCAGCTCGGGCGAGTGCGACGTCGTGCTGGCCGGCGGCTCGGAAGCGCCACTGCTCGCCATGGCGTTCGCCGCGCTGTCGAACATGACTGCGCTGTCGAAGCGCAACGGCGACCCCGAGGGCGCCAGCCGCCCGTTCGATCGGACGCGCGACGGCTTCGTGTTCGGTGAGGGCGCCGGCATCTTCGTGGTCGAGAGCGCCCGCCACGCCCTGGATCGCGGCGCGACCATCCTGGCCGAGATCGTGGGCGCCTCGCTCACCGCCGACGCGTATCACATCTCCGCCCCCGAGCCGACGGGTCGTGGCGCCGCGATGGCCATGACGAAGGCGATGCGCCAGGCGGGGCTCGCGCCCGACGAGATCAGCCACATCGTGGCCCACGGCACCTCGACGCCACTCAACGACGTCACCGAGACCCGCGCGATCAAGGCTGCCTTCGGCGAGCAGGCGTACAAGATGCCGATCTCGTCGCCGAAGTCGATGGTCGGGCACACGCTCGGCGCCGCGGGCGCGCTCTCGGCGATCGCGGCCGTCGGCGCGATCCGGGATGGCTGGGTGGCACCGACCATCAACTACCACGAGCCGGATCCGGATTGCGATCTCGACTACGTGCCGAACGCCAAGCGACAGGTGCCCGTCGAGACGGCGATGATCAACGGCTTCGGCTTCGGCGGCCAGAACGCGGTGGCGATCTTCCAGAAGTTCGAGGCGTAGCGCCTCAGCTGCCGAGGGCGCGACCCTCGAAGGCTTCCGTCGCGGCGCGCCATTCGTCGGGCACCGGGATCGGGCATTCCTGCTTGTAGTCGTAGGAGACGAGCGTGGAATCCGCGACGGCGATGAGGCGCGCGGGTCCGTACCGGCTCTCGGGCGCGGTCATCCGATGCACCATCCCGAAGCTCGTCCGGCCGATGCGTTCGACGCGCGTCTCGACCGTGATCGTCTCGCCGTAGAAGGCCGGGCTCCGGTACGTCATCCGGATCTCGGCGAGGATCATCCCCTCCTCGGCGCCGTGCGTGCCGATCGGCAGCGCGTTGCCGGTGACCTGCTCGTAGTAGGCGACGCGGGCGATCTCGACGTAGGTCAGGTAGTTCGCGTTGTTGACGTGGCCCATCGCGTCCGTGTCCGCCAGGCGGGTTTCGACGAGGTGGCGGTGCGCGAAGTCGCCGGCGATGTCGCGGCTGTCGGCGGGAACCTCGGCGCGGGAGCGCGGCGGTGGTTGCTGGGTCATCGCACCCGAATCTAGGCGGCGGCAGGCGACGACGTGAGCGCTGCGGCCTTGGCGAGCACGTAGCCGCGCAACCGGAGCGCGTTCGAGACCACCGTCACGGAGCTCAGCGCCATCGCGGCCGCGGCAAGGATCGGGTCGAGGGTGATCCCCGTGAACGGATAGAGCACGCCCATCGCCACCGGGATGAGCACGACGTTGT
Source organism: Candidatus Limnocylindrales bacterium (assembly GCA_036262855.1). GTDB lineage: Bacteria > Chloroflexota > Limnocylindria > Limnocylindrales > CSP1-4 > UBA5189. Next base: position 2,757 of record DATAIB010000133.1, on the reverse strand, counting down.
ACGCGAAGGCCCAGAACAGGTTCTGGCGGATGTTCCGCATCGTGGCGTTCGACAGGCCGATCGCGCTGGCGAGGCCGCGCAGATCGCCCGACATCAGCGTGACCCCCGCCGCCTCCATCGCCACGTCCGTGCCGGTGCCCATCGCGACCCCGACGTCCGCCGCAGCGAGCGCCGGCGCGTCGTTGATCCCATCGCCGACCATCGCCACGGTCCGGCCGTCGCGCTGGAGGGCCTTGATCGCGGCTGCCTTACCGTCCGGCCGCACGTCCGCGACGACGTTTGCGATGCCGGCCGAGCGCGCGATCGCAGCGGCGGTGCGCGGGTTGTCGCCGGTGAGCATCGTCACCCGAAGGCCGCGAGCCTGGAGCGCCGCGACGGCCTCGACCGAGCCCGGCTTGAGCGTGTCCGCGATCCCGAGCACGCCTGCAGGGGCACCGTCGATCGCGACGAAGACGGGCGTCCGACCCCGGGCAGCAAGCTCGTCGGCACGCTCCTCGAGATCGCCGGTGCCGACCCCGGCCGCCTGCAGGAACCCCGCCCGACCGACGAGCAGGCGACGTCGCTCGACGGTCGTTGCCACGCCACCGCCGGGGGTCGCCTCGAAGCCCTGCGCGCCCGGAACGATGAGGCCGCGGGCCTCGAGCGCCTCGCGCACGATCGCCTCCGCAAGCGGGTGCTCGGAGCCGCGCTCCGCGGCCGCGACGAGCGCGATGAGCGCGTCGGGGCCGTGCGACCACGTCGCGGCCGGCAGGACGTCGGTGACCCGAGGCCGGCCCTCGGTGAGCGTGCCCGTCTTGTCGAGCACGATCTCGCGCACCTTGCCGAGCCGCTCGAGGGCGTCGGCGTCGCGGAACAGGATGCCCGCCTCGGCGCCCTTGCCCGTGCCGACCATGATCGAGGTCGGGGTGGCGAGCCCGAGCGCGCAGGGGCAGGCGATGATGAGCACGCCGACGGTGTTGAGCAGGGCGAGGTTCAGCGCCGGCGCAGGGCCCGCGAGCAGCCAGACGATGAACGTCAGCGCGGCAAGCCCGAGGACCGCAGGGACGAACCAGCCGGTGACCGCATCGGCCAGCCGCTGGATCGGCGCGCGCGAGCCCTGTGCATCCGATACGAGCCGGACGATCCGGGCGAGCACGGTGTCGGCACCGACGCGCGTGGCGCGGAACGTGAACGTGCCGGTGCCGTTGAGCGTGCCGCCGATCACGCCGTCGTCGACGCGCTTGGAGACCGGCAGGCTCTCGCCCGTGACCATGCTCTCGTCCACGCCCGACGCGCCGTCCACGACCACGCCATCGACCGCGACGGTCTCTCCCGGGCGCACCCGCACCAGGTCGCCGGCGCGAACGTCACCGATCGGGACGTCCACCTCGATGCCGTTGCGCACGACCCGGGCGGTTCGTGGCGCCAGGTTGATGAGGCGCCGGATGGCATCGGAGGTGCGGCTCCGGGCGCGCGCCTCGAGGTACCTGCCGAGCAGGATCAGCGTGGTGATCGCCGCGGCCGTGTCGAAATACAGCGGCAATGCCGCGTCGCCCATGCCGAGCCCCGCGGCCCGGAAGAACTCAGGCGCCGCGATCGTCGCCAGCGAGTAGCCGTACGCCGCGGTCGTGCCCACCGCGATGAGCGTGTTCATGTCCGTCGCACCGTGGCGGAGGGCTTTCCATGCCCCCACGTAGAAGGGCCAGCCCGCCCAGACCTGGACCGGCGTCGCAAGCACGAGCTGGAACAGCGGATCCGTGAACAGCGCCGGCAGCCAGGGTGCGACGGTCATCCGCGCCAGCCCGATGAGCAGCGGGATGGTGAGCCCCGCCGCAACGACGAACCGGACCCACAGCGAACGGGCATGGCGTGCGGCGGCCTCGTCGCGCTCCGTCCGGGCATCGGCCGCGGCCTCGACATCGACGCGCGTCGCGGCGTCGGCCGCCTGGTCGGCTCGGGCGACGTAGCCCGCGGCGTCGACAGCTGCGATGAGATCCGGCACGGACGTGCGGTCCGGGTCGAACCTGACGGTGGCCGACTCGGCGGCGAGGTTGACGTTCGCGTCCTCGACGCCATCGACCTTCTGGAGGAAGCGCGTGATGCGGTTCACGCACGACGCACAGGTCATCCCCTCCACGGGGAAGGAGACGATCTCGATCGGGGTGCTGTGGGTGCTGGGGGGAGGCAAGGTCTCGCTGGTCACGTCCGCATGATACTCCCGGGGAGTATGTTGGCAATGACCGAATGGCCTGCGTATGCTGACTCGGTGCCAACCGTCGTGACCACCTCGGCGACCGCGCCGTGGGGTCCGATTCGCATCGCGGCGACGGAGCGTGGCGTGGTGGCGATCGACCAGCTCGTGACGCACGAGGCGTTCATCGAACGGCTGGAGCGACGGTTCGGCGTCGCGCCCACCGAGCTCGGACCGCTCCCAGCCGGCGATGCTGCCGCCCGGCGCGCCGCGGAGGCGCGCGATGCGGTGGAGGCATACCTCGCCGGCGACCTCGGGGCGCTGGACCGCCTGGAGGTCGACCTCGATGATCGGCCCGCGTGGGACCGTCGCGTGCTGGCCGCCGTTCGCGGCATCCCCGTGGGCGCGACCGCGAGCTACGGCGGGGTCGCGCGGATGATCGGCAGGCCGGGTGCCGCGCGCGCCGTCGGGTGCGCGGTGGGCCGCAATCCCGTGGGCCTCGCGATCCCGTGCCACCGCGTCATCGCGGGCGACGGCACCCTCGGCGGCTACGGCGGCGGCTGGTGGGGCGGCCGGGCGGCCGGCCT
>DATAIB010000132.1:0-9301 GCA_036262855.1 Candidatus Limnocylindrales bacterium | reverse complement strand
ACGCGCGACGGGTAGCGCGCCAGTGAGCGGCTCTCGGCGTACTCCGGCGGGGTCCGCGTGTCCATCTCCGGCCGGACCAGGAGGATGCGGCGACGGGCGTATTCGGCGCGGCGGAGCAGCCGCAGCAGCTCGTCCGTCTTGCCCGACGACATGCAGCCGACGATGACGTGGAGCCACGGGTCGGCGCGGTAGAACATCGCCTCGGAGGGTACCGCCGGAGCCCCGGTGTCCGCCTACAGGCCGAGCTCGCCTCGGGCCGCCTTCATCCCTTCGATGACGTTCTGGACGTGCTCCTCGAACGGCACGCCGAGCTCGTCGGCACCCTTCGCGAGCTGATCGCGCGGCACCTGCCGGGCGAAGCCCTTGTCCTTCATCTTCTTGACGACCGACCGAACGTCGACCTCGTCGAGGCTCCGGTTCGGGCGCACGTAGGTCACCGCGGTCACGAAGCCGGTCATCTCATCGCAGGCGTACACGCAGCGGGCGAGCAGGCTCGTGCGCGGGATGCCGGTGTGGTCGCCGTGGCCGAGGATGGCCTCGACGACGTCCTCGCGGTACCCGGCCTCGCGCAGGACGTCCGCGCCACGCATCGGGTGCGTCTCGGGATAGCGCTCGTAGTCGAAGTCGTGGAGCAGGCCGGCCGAACGCCAGATCTCGAGCTCCTCGCCCGTGATCCCGAACCTGTGCTCGCCGTACCACGCGACCGCGGCCTCGACGGCGAGCCCGTGGCGGCGGAGCGCCTCGGTGTGCGTCCACTCGCAGAGCAGGTTCCAGGCGTCGGCACGCGTCGGCATGCCGCGAGGGTAGGCCCGGCGCGAGCTACTTGATCAGCTGGACCCCGACGGCCTTGGAGCCCGTGCCCGAGCCGACGCCTGCGCCCACCGTTCCCGTGGCCATGATGTGCTTGAAGATCGCCACGATGCACGAGGTGGCGCCATTGCCGGTGTCGCAGATGGCCGCGTTGGAGCCCGACATGTAGGCGGCATGGAGGCCGCCGCAGCCGGCCACCGTCGGGCCGCAGAGCTGCATGAACGCGAAGCTGGGCATCCGATACCACTGGTTGGAGCCGTTGCCGCCGAGGTCCCCCGCGGGACAGCCGTAGTTCGGGGCCGTGATCACTGCGGGAGACGTGTTGTCCACGCTGTCGCTGTGGCTTGGGTTGCACGTCAGGTCGAACTGCGGCGCGAGCACGATCTGGCCTTCGTAAGTCCGCAGCGCATCCTCGATCGACATGCCGCAGGCGCCGCCGCCGCCGTTCGAGTTGCCCGTCGCGGTCACGTACTGCCATGACGGAAGGTCGATCGCGGGGTTGTCGGCGGTCAGGATCGAGCAGACGACCTCGCCCGTGCCGCCTGCCGGCGGATCCCAGTCGAGGTAGCCGACGTTGCCCGGGCTGCTCTGGCACAGCGGGATCTTGTAGACGACGTTGAACTCCCAGCTGTCCCCCGTGTCGATGGGGCTGTTGCTGCCGTCGCACTGGATGATGTCGACGGGGAAGGCGATCGGCAGGAGCGCGCAGTAGTTGCCTTCCGTCGCATCGCAGAACCCCTGCAGGTAGCCGGCCACCGCGGTGGCTCGCGTGGTGATCTGGAACTGGTTGATCCCGATTGCGCCCGCGACGTACGCCTGGACGTTCTTCCGGCCCATCACGAGCACGCCCGCCACCGGACCGACGAGCCGGTTCGGGCAGTCCGGCGCGACCGAGGTGCCGCCCGGCAGGACGTGCGAGCTGTTGCCCACCTTCAGGGCGACGGCCAGGTTCTCGGTCCGGTCGGCGTTGATCGCGCCGGTGCCGTCCGCCTGCAGCGGGATGCCGCAGATGTCGGTGTAGTACGCCGCGTCGATGGTCATGTTGTTCGCGGCCGCGGTCTGGGCGATTCGGGCGCTGATGTTGTTGTCCCAGCCGCCGGTGGGTTCGGATTGGCCGGCGAGGCGTTCCGCGAGCAGCACCGCTCCGGCCTCGGCGGCCGCGTCGACGCCGTTCTGCGTCACTCGCTGCTGCGCGAGCACGTTGCCCCCATCCACGATCGTCGCGACGAGCGCGACCGCGAGGAGGATGGCGCCGACCATGACGATGATCGCCTGGCCCGATTCCGCGTCCCGGTTCGAGGCATACCGACGCAGGAGGTGGATCATGGGAACACCCTTTCGATCGGCATCGATGAGCTCTGACTCATCGTGAACGGGCCGATGAGCTTGCTGATGAACGGGGTCGCGATCGTGAAGTTGTACGAGACGGTCACGGTCGCGATGCAACCGACGTGGAGCGTGCTGCTGCAGGCGAGCGTGGTGCCCGGCGGGGCGGCGTACGAGACCGCGATGTTGGCGGTCTTGAGCCCGATGACGGTGCCGGCCGCGATTGCGCAGCCGCGGATCGACCAGTGCGGCTCGTACGGGTCCTCGACGGGGCGGGTGGCGTCGCAGTCGGTCACGTCCGAGAGCTGGTTGACCGTGGCGACGCGCACGCCCTGCCGAGCCGCGCTGGCGATCATGTTGTAGGCGAACACCGCCCGCCCGATCTCGAAGAACCCGACGATGACGAGGACGATGATCGGGAACACGAGCGAGAACTCGACGAGGCTCTGACCCCGCGCGCGGTCGCGCGGCGCCCGGAGGCGGAAGGTGCTCACGGCGCGTTGCTCCGGACGGTGACGCCGCTGGTGCACGCCACGGTTGCGCCGACGGCAAGGCTCTGCCAGTTGATCGTGTAGGCCGGCGGCGTGAGCGGCGAGAAGACCACGGTGCCCGTGAAACCCGCGGCCTTCCACTTGGTTGCGGCCTTGTTCGTCTTCGTGCCGAGGAGCGAGACCACGTTGCACTGCGTCGGGGTCGCGGTTGGTGTCGGCGTCGGCGTTGGCGTCGGCGTCGGGACAGGTGTCGGCGTCGGCGTCGCGCCCGGGGCGAGCGTGGTCGTCGGCGCGGGGGTCGCGGTGGGAGCGGCCGTCGCGGTCGGAGCGGGCGACGCGGTGGGCGCCGCCGTCACGATCGGAATGCCTTCGATCGTGCCGGCCCGGATCGGGAACGCGGACGATGCGGTGACCGCGATCGTGCTGCCGAGGATGTTCGAGATGACCGGCGTGATCAGCCGGAACCGGCAGGTGAGGGACACGCTGGCGGGCGCGGCGATGCTGGTCCCGCTGGCGAACGTCGGCGCGGCGACGCTCTCGAGCGTGCAGTTGATGTTGGAGGCCTCGGTGTTCACGAGGCGCGAGTACTCGGACAGGACGCTGAGGTCGTACGGGACGGTCCATGCCGTGGGATTCATCGCGGCATAGTTCGCGGCCTCCCGGGCCGCCTGGTTCAGCGACACCCAGCCCAGGAACACGCGGCCGAAATCGAGCCCGAACAGCACCATGAACAGCGCCAGCGGCAGCGTCAGGGCGAACTCGGCCATGCTCTGGCCGAGGCTCTTCCTGCGGTTTGACAGGCGCACGCGGACTGCGGTCAGGAGGCGCGCGGGAGCGCCATCGGAGGCAGTGGTCGGGGTGAGCTCCATCACCTGCAAGAGTCTTCGGAGCGCACCTTTCCCGTCACCTTGCCATTGGTTCGGACCGGCAACACCCCTTCGTACTGCCCCACCCGGACCATGATTCGATGCGCACCGCACCCTGCTGCCGCGGACCGCACCGGTTTGGCGGTCAGGCCTCGGTTGCGGGCGGCTCCGCTGGCAGCGTGACGGTGAACGCGGCTCCGGGCGCTGCGGCGGGCGGCTCAAGGATCAGGTCGCCGCCCATCGCACGGCACAGCTGGCGGGATACGTAGAGCCCGAGCCCCGTGCCCTCCGCACCGGCGCCGGCCGAGCCGCGCTCGTAGCGCTCGAAGATGCGGTCGCGGTCCTCCGGCTTCACGCCCGGCCCGGCATCGGCGATCGTCACGGCGATGCGGCTCGCGTCGGGCTGCGGCGCGACCCGGACAGTGATCGGGGCGCCGGCATAGCGGGCGGAGTTGTCGAGCAGCGCCCAGAGGACCTGGTCGAGCTGGTCCGGGTCCGCGACCGCCAGCCATCCGCGGGCGTCATCGATGAGCTCGAACGGGATCGAGGATGCGCCGAGGGCGTCCCACGCGCGCCGGACGCGCGGCGCGATGGCGACCACCTCGGATGCGGATCGGATCGTGCCCGCCTCCACGCGGGAGACCGTTACGAGCTGGCGGATCATGCGGTGAAGTCGATCGGTCTGCTCGACGATGATCCCGAGCCGACCATCCGGCCGCTCGCCCCCGAGCTGCTCCGCATACGCGCGGATGCTCGTGAGCGGCGTCTGGAGGTTGTGGCTGATCGCGCGCAGGAACTCGTCCTTGGCGGCATCCAGGTCGACGAGGGTCCTCCGCTGGCGCTCGACCTGGTCGAACAGCTCGATGTTCCGGATCGCGACTGCGACCTCGCTGGCATAGAGCTCGAGGAGGTCCTGGTCCGCGACGTCCCAGCGGCGCGTCGCCGGGACATGCCCGACGAGCACACCGACGCGCTCGTCGGGGAGCGCGAGCACGGCACGGATCGGGTGCGCCTCGCCGGGGATGTCCTCTTCCTCGGGGACCATGGTCGGGTCGCCGAGGACGATCCGGGCATCGATCATCGTGAACGCCTCGCGGGCGCTGCGCGTCGCCTGGCTGACGAGGCGCTCCAGCCCGTCGCGCGGCGACGTCTCGCCGATGGCGAGCAGGATCCGGCCGAGCTCCGCGTTCCGGCGCTCGAGGTCGCTGGCCAGCCGGTTGTGGCTCTCGACGAGTCGAGCGAGCTCGTCCTCGCCCGCCACCTCGACGCGGCTCGACAGGTCGCCTGCGGACGCGCGCTCGACGGCGCGCGAGACCGCCTTGAGCGGCGCGGTGAGGTTGCCGGCCAGGAAGTACGCGAACAGCACCGCCACGATGATCGCCGCGGCGAGCACGAAGATGACGACGCGGACGAGGGTCGAATCCACGTCGCCGGTGCGGACGAGCTCGGTGACGAGCATCACGATCCCGAAGCCCGCCAGCGGCAGCACGGAGCCGGCGACGAGGCCGAGGGTGAGCCGCGACCGGAAGGACATCGACGACCCGACGCGGATCGGCTCGGCGCGCGGCGCCGGCGTCTCCGCGACGCGCCGGCTCGCGTTGCTCACGCGCCCGCCGGGTCGGTGGGCCTTGCCACGAGCCGGTAGCCGACGCCGCGCATCGTGACGAGGTGGACCGGATGATCCGGATCGGGCTCGATCTTCTGCCGGAGCCGGCGCATCGTGACCCAGACGTACGACGGATCTGCGTCGTCGGTGTCGCCCCAGCCGCGGTCCAGCAGCGTCTCCGTGCTCACGGTGTTCCCCAGGTTCGCGGCGAGGGCGTAGAGGAGCCGCGATTCCGTGGGGGTGAGCTGGACGGCCGCGTCCCGGACGGTTGCGGTGCGCCGCCGCAGGTCGATCGACAGGTCAGGGCCGAGCACCAGCTCCCGGCGCGGCACCTTGTCCCCGACGCGGCGCATCACGCGCGCAATGCGGGCCCGCAGCTCGGGGTAGTGGTATGGCTTGGTGACGTAGTCCTCGGCGACCTCCTCGAGCAGGTCCGCCTTGGAATCGGCGGTGTCGATCGCCGACAGCACGATGATCGGGAGGTCGGCGCGCGCCTTCACCTCGCGGGCCAGGGTCAGGCCATCCATCCGGCTCATCATCATGTCCACGATCAGCAGGTCCGGCCAGCCGCCGTCGAGGCGGCGGAGTGCCTCCTCGCCGTCACGCGCCGTCTGGATCTCGAACCCGTCGGAGCGCAGCTGGTCCGCGAGGAGCACGAGCAGGTTCGGGTCGTCGTCGACGATGAGGATGCGCGGCGAGCCACTTCCGCCCGGGCCGCGCCATCCGCCGCTCAACATGGCCGGAGCATACACGCGGGTTCGGCGAGATCAGGACCCCTCGAAGGTCAGGCCCAGGTCAGGGCGCCTTGGGGTCGACGAACCGGCAGCGCTCGCGGAGCGGGCACAGCTCGTGCTTGGGCCGTTGCGAGTGGCAGATCGTCCGGCCGTGCTGGATGAGGTTCACGTGCGCCTCGTGCATCTGGTCCGGCTCGAGGAGGGCGAGGAAGTAGTCGTGCGCCTGATCAGACGTCGCCTTCGCCGGCAGCAGTCCGACCCGGCGCGAGACGCGCTCGACGTGCCGATCGACCGGCATCAGGGGCATCCCGAACGAGAACAGCAGCACGACCGACGCCGTCTTCACCCCGACGCCCTTGATGTTGGTCAGCCAGGTGCGCGCCTCCATCGCCGACATGTCCCCCAGGAACTCCAGCGAGTAGTCGCCACGTGCCTCGTGGATCGCCCGCAGCGCGGACTTGATCCCGCGTGCCTTGCCGTTGGGCAGGCCACCCGGCCGGATGACCTCGACGAGCTCCTCCAGCGGCGCCATGTCGACGAGTGCCCAGTCCACCGGCACGCCGTCGGGCAGGCCCGCGCCGCCCCAGCCCGGACCCGGCTCGTGATGCTCGACGGGCTTGTCCGATGGGTAGGCCTTGCGGAGCTCGATGAACGCGTACTCGGCATTCGTGTCGGCGCTGTTCTGGGTGAGGATCGTGAGGATCAGCTCCGAGGTGGGATCCCAGCGCCGGCCATACGGCGGTCGGCCGTACACGCCCGCCAGGCCATCGAGCGTGAACTGGGTCAGGCCGGGCCGCGTCCGCTCGAGCCGCTTCGCCCACGCGAGGTACGGGTTCGGCTTCTTCCGCTTCGGCTTGGCCTTGGCCGTTGAACGCGGCTTCGCCTTCGCTGCGGGCTTCGGGGCGGCCCGTGACGCGGGTCTGGATGGCGCTTGACTCGGTGGGGTCACGTGTCCATGGTGCCTCGCCGCACGCCCTTGTGCCCATACCCCATCGGCCGCCCTGCTTGTCGCTGCGGATGCCAGTCCAGTCGTCCTTTTCGGGTCTGTTGGCTCCTCAAGCGCCTGTCGCAAGCAGGAGGTCGCACCCATCGACTCGTTCCAAGCACGCGTTGGGCATGGCGCGGCTGCGCCGGAGGCAGCGAGCCTCGCTTCTGGCCCGCTGCATGCCCAAAAGGACGATCCGACTGGCATTCCCGCTGACACGGCGTCGTGCCTCGCTCGATCAGCCTGGCGTGGTATCCATGCGGAAGGAGAACGACATCAACCTTGCCAGGCGGCGGCCGCAGCGCTGGACCGGCCCGATGCCCGCTGCCATCGCCGCTTCGAGGCTCATCGGCGCCTCGCTCACGCTGACCGTGATCGCGCCGAGCCCCGAGAGCACGTCCTCGCCGGCCGCCTCGACGCCGCCCGCGACGGCGATGCACCGAACCCCGGCCGCACGCGCGAGCTGGGCGACGCCCAAGGCCGTCTTGCCGAACGCCGTCTGCGCATCGATCCGGCCCTCGCCGGTGACCACCAGATCGGCCGCCGCGACCTTGTCGCGCAGCCCGGTTTCGTCCATCACGACCTCGACGCCGGGGACGAGGGTCACGGAGTTGAACCGGTCCGCGATCGACAGGAGCCCGAAGGCCGTTCCGCCGGCCGCGCCTGCGCCCGGCGTCAGTCGCTCGTCCCGTGAGGTCGCGGCCAGCAGCCGATCCGCATACGCGGCCAGCCGCTCGTCGAGCACCGCCACGTCGCCGGGCGTCGCGCCCTTCTGCGGGCCGTATGTGGCGGCGGCGCCGGTGGGGCCGAGCAACGGGTTCGTGACGTCGCACGCGATCCGGAGGTCCACGCCGGCCAGCCGCGCATCGAGTCCATCGAGGTTGATGGCGTCCGCGCCGAGGTGGGCGCCCAGGGCAGTCAGGATCCCTGCCCCGCCGTCGGTCGTGGCGCTCCCGCCGATCCCGAGGGTGATCGTCCGGATGCCGGCGTCGATGATCGCGCGCAGGACCTCACCGGTGCCGAGGGTGGACGCGCCGAGCGGATCGCGCTCCATGCTGGTCAGCCGCGAGAGGCCCGACGCTTCGGCCAGCTCGACGACAGCGCGCGCGCCGTCCGCGGATCGCAGCCAGCGCGCCATCACCGGCCGCCCGATGGGGTCCGCCGCACGCACCGTCTCCCAACTCCAGCCGCCCGCCGCGGCGATCGCGACGAGGGTGCCCTCGCCGCCGTCGGCGAGTGGCGCAAGGAGGATCTCGTCGTCGGGTCGGGCCTCGTGCCATCCGGCAGCAAGTGCGCCGGCAACCTCGACGGAGGTCAGCGAACCCTTGAACGAATCAGGCGCGATGACGATGCGCATCAGCGTTCGGTGGCGGCTCGGAGTGAGGCCCGGAGCTTCCGCTCAGCCCGCGAGCGGGTTGGCAGGCGCCGGGTTCCGCCGTTCGAGGTATTCGGGGATGCGCACCATCGGCGGGCGCTCCAGGTCCGCCAGCTCGATGACATCGAGGGAGAGTCGGCCGCGGCCGGAGCGCGGCAGCTTCATCGTCGAGCCGAGCTCGGCGAACAGGCGCGCCTTGCGCCGCTCCTCGAGCCGCTTCATCACCGCCTGGAGGATCACGAAGCTCATCTTCGAGAGGCCCTCGAGCTCCTGGTTGCGATGCACGCGCCGCTCGAGGTCCACCTGCCCGAGGGACTCGAGCCCGGACCGCTCGGCCACGTCGATCAGGTGTCCGATCTCCACCGCATAGCCCGTGAAGAAGGGGATCTGCTCCAGCAGGGCCCGGCGGCCCGCGTACTCGCCGGCAAGCGGCTGGATGAACCCGGAGAGCTCGGGGTAGAAGAGGTTCAGCAGCGGCCGGGCGACGAGCTCCGTCACGCGCCCGCCGCCGCCCTCGCGCAGCACGCCGTCTTGGACGATCGGGCGCTGGTAGTAGCCCTTGACGTACTGCAGGCGCGGCTCGTGCAGCAGCGGCCCCAGCGTGCCGTAGACCATCCGGGAGTGCCAGTTGCGCACGTCCGTGTCGGCCCAGACGACGATGTCGCCGCTGGTTTCGAACAGCGACTTCCAGAGCGCCTCGCCCTTGCCCCGGAAGCTGCCATAGCGCGACAGCACGTCGGGGTGCTGGACGACTCGCGCGCCCTCCGCTTCGGCGATCTCGCGCGTCCGGTCGGTCGACGCGGAGTCGATGACGAGGATCTCGTCGAGCAGCGGGACGCGGCCGATCATCTCGCGTGTCGCGCGGCGCACGATCGGGCCGATTGTCTCCTCCTCGTTCAGCGTCGGCAGCACGAGGCTGATCGTCAGCCCCTGCTGCTCCTTCAGCTGCGTGAGCCGGCGAAGGTCGGCGAACTCGCCGTGGTGGAAGTTCGACTCGCCGAACCACCGGTCGACCCTGGTCGGGACGGCGCGCAGCTCCTCGGCGGCGCGGTCGGCCGCCGCAAGGCTCTCGGCCTTCGTGGCGAGGTGCTCGAACGTCTGGCGGCTG
>DATAIB010000131.1:0-10631 GCA_036262855.1 Candidatus Limnocylindrales bacterium | reverse complement strand
GGCCAGGCCGGACGCACGTTCGTCGCTGCTGGCGGAAGGTGCGCCGCTCGCCACGCTGGCCGGCGAGCGACTGGCGTTCGTGGCGTCTCCTGCGGCGCCCGAGGGCGTGGCACTCGTCGACTCGCCGGACGTCGATTCGATCGAGCACGCGAACCGTGAGCTGACAGATCGCCTCGCCGAGGCCGCCGATCTCGGCATCTTCGTGACCACGGCGACGCGGTATGCCGATCGAGTTCCGTGGGACGTGCTCGGACGCGCGCGCGATCGCGGACTGCCGCTGCTGGTCGTCGTCAATCGCATGCCCGAGGACGCCGACGACCGCGCGGCGATCATCGAGGACATCCGCCGCCTCCTGGCGGACGCCCGGATCCCGCTCGACGGCGTGGAGCTGGTCCCGATCCAGGAAGGGGCGCTGGATCCCGCCATCGACGGCCTCGGCGCGGCCTCGGTCGCGCCGATCCGAGCGGCGATCGATGCGCTCGGGGCGGATCGGGAGGCGCGCCGTGCGCTCGCGGCGCGCGCGCTCGCCGGGAGCCTTGCGGGCCTCGCGCCGCTCGTCGGTCGCGTTGCGGACGACATCGAACACGAGGCGATCGAGACCGACGCGCTCCGCCGAGCGGCGAGCCACGCGTTCCACGCCGAGCTCGTCGCGCTCAGGGCCGAGCTGTCCGGCGGGACCTTCCTGCGCGCGGAGGCGCTCCGACAGTGGCAGGCGTTCGTCGGCGCGGATGAGATCACCAGGCTCTTCTCCACCGGCATCGGGCGGATCCGCGGGACCATCGCGGCCGCGATCCGCGGAACGCCTCGGGCGCCCGTTGCCGAAGTGCGCGAGGACACGCTGGCGGACCTCGTGGCGCTGTCGAGGAGCCATGCGGCCGAGGCGTCACGCCGCACGGCGACGGCGTGGAACGAGGAGGCATCGATGCGCCGCGTCGTGAGCGACGAGCCGTCCTTGTGGTCCGCCTCGGACGCATTCGATGCCACCCTTCGGCGTCGCCTCGAGTCGTGGATCGCGGGCATCGCTGACGACGTCCAGCGGACGGGCGGCCAGAAGCGGTTCCTCGCGCGCGGTGCCGCCGTCGGCGTCAATGCGGCGGGGATCGGCGTCATGGTCGCCACGTTCGCGCACACGGGCGGCCTCACGGGTGCCGAGGTCGGGATCGCCGCCGCGACCGGGTTCCTCAACCAGAAGCTCCTCGAGGCGCTGTTCGGCGAAGCCGCCCTGGTCGAGATGATCGGCCGAGCTCGCGCGCGCCTGGACGCGGCAATCACGGAGACGTTCGCGCTCGAGGAGGCGCGCTTTGGCGCGCTCGTCCCGGACAGCGGCGCGCTTCGGCTGCTGGCCGAGCGGTTCCGGGCGACTGCCGCGGAGCTGGCAGACGCGCATCCGGTGCACCCGGGGCAGCCGCCCGCTCCGCCGCGCGACGAGCCTTGACCCCGCTGCTCCGGACGCTCGAAGCGCTCGACAGCGCCGTGGCCGCGTCGCAGGTCCTCGGCCTCGACACGACCCGCGCCGCGGCGGTTCGAACGGATGCCGCCGAGCGCCTGGGGCTGGCTCCGGATGTCTACGTCGCGGCGCTCGTCGGCGGCACAGGGGTCGGCAAATCATCGCTGCTCAACGCGCTCGCGGGCGCAACGGTCAGCCGCGCCGGGCCACGCCGTCCGACCACGGCCCGAGCGGTTGCCTGGGTGCCGGCCGGCGGCGAATCGACCGCCGCGGCCCTGCAGCCGCTCCTCGATCGGCTCGACGCCGACGTCGTCCACGGCCGATCGCCCGCGGGGCAGCTCCGGAACGTCGTGATCCTGGACCTTCCCGACATCGATTCGCTCGAGCGCGGACACCGCGCGGCGGTCGAGGCGATCCTCCCGAAGGTCGACGTGGTGGCGTGGGTGACCGACCCGGAGAAGTACGCCGATGCCGTGTTCCACGACACGTTCCTGCGCGACTGGATGCCGCGGCTCGGCCGCCAGATCGTGGTCGTCAACAAGGCGGATCGACTGTCCGGCGACGCGTCTCGGTCGGTGGTCGCGGACCTCGGCGTCGTGCTGCGGCGCGAACTGTCCGGCGTGATCCGTTCAGCCCCCGACATCCTGCTCACACGTGCCGCCGCCGGTCCGGACGGCGTCACCGAGCTCCGGGCGTGGCTCGAGACCGCCGCCGACGCGAAGGCTGTCATCGCCGAACGGATCTTCGCCGCGGCAACCGCTGCCGTGGCGGACCTCGCCGGCACTGCCGGTGTCGGGGCCGCTGCGGACGCCGACGCGGCGAAGAGCCCTGCGCAGGCGATCATCGCGCCGAGCACTCGCGACCAGGCCCTGGCAACGGCGACGTCGGACGTGCTGCGGGTGGTCGATCTGGCCGGAGTCGAGCGCCGGGCAATCGCGGCTACCCGTGCCGTGGCACGACGCCGCGGAACCGGGCCGATCGGGCTTGTCACCGCCGCGCTCTATCGCGCGACCGGCCGCCACCGAGCGGTCGCAGACCCCGCGGGCTACCTCCGTGCGTGGCGGGGCCGCGGCGGCCTGACGAGAGCGGCCGAGGCGGTTCGATCCACGATCAGCGCTGCCATCCCCGGCATGCCGGTCGCGCTGCGCGGCCCGTACGCGAGCGCCACGCGCGCAGGCGAGCTCGAGGAGCGGATCGCGACGGCGGTGGACGGCGTGATCGTTCGACAGGGCGCCTTCGAGCCGCCGTCCAGCCGTGCCTGGCCGTTCATTGGCCTGCTCCAGTCCGTGAACACGTTGCTCCTGGTCGCCGCGGCTGCCTGGACCGTCATCTGGATCATCGCGCATCCGGCAGTCGCGTCCTACGAAGTCCCGGTCGTCGGCCCGGTCCCGGCGCCGCTCGCGTGGCTGGCCGTGGCCCTCGCGCTCGGCTACGTGCTCGCGCGAGCCCTGTCACTGCACGCCGGCTGGGTCGGCCGACGCTGGGCGCGACGCATCGCGAAGGCGATCGCCGCGGCGGTCGGGCAGAGCGTCGCCGCAGAGGCCTTCGCGCCGATCGATCGACTCGAGGCTGCCCGCACCGAGCTGGCAGCCGCGTCGCGTACGATCGCCCAGGCGAGCGCGCAGGCGGCAACGCCCGGCTGAGCAGTTGACGAGGGAGAGTTCCGTCCCGAGTGGGCGGCTCAGCCGAAGGCGGAGCCGAGCACGCCGCGAGCGCACGTCAATGTGCGTGAGCGGGCGCGCGCAGGCGACAACGCCCGGATGAGCAGTCCACGAGGGACGAATGGCGCGCCCGGCGGGACTCGAACCCACGACCTTTAGGTCCGCAACCTAACGCTCTATCCACTGAGCTACGGGCGCGCGATGCCACGAATGTTCCCGCGGGAGGAACATGGCGGAGAGGGAGGGATTCGAACCCTCGATGCAGGTTACCCCACATAGCGGTTTAGCAAACCGCCGCACTAGGCCTCTATGCGACCTCTCCGCGAGCGGCAGAGAGGCTACCACAGGGGCCCTGGGCGGCCAGCCCGGATGACATCGGAGGAGCCGCATGGACGATCGAACTTCGCCCGCTCGCGAGAGCATGTCAAGCGACGAGGAGCTTCAGGCGATCACGGTCGGCGAGCGAACGCTCCACAACGCGCCGGTCACCCTCGCCGAATACGACGCGCAGTGGCCGGGGCTCTTCGAGCGCGAGGCCGACAGGATCCGGCTGGCGCTTGGTGACCGGATCCGGCGGCTCGAGCACACTGGGTCGACGTCCATCCCCGGCCTCGCCGCCAAGCCGGTGATCGACATCACGCTCGTCGTAGCGGACTCGGCGGATGAGGCGGCATACGTGCCGGCGCTGGAGGCCGCGGGCTACCGGCTCTGGATCCGCGAGCCTGACTGGCTCGAGCATCGGCTCCTCAAGGGCCCGGACACCAACGTGAACCTCCACGTCTTCACCGACGGCAGCGTTGAGGTCGACCGGATGGTCGGGTTCCGGGACTGGCTGCGCACCCACCCGGACGACCGCGATCTGTACGAGCGCACGAAGCGCGAGCTCGCAGCGCGCACGTGGCGGCACGTCCAGCACTATGCGGACGCGAAGAGCGCAGTCGTCGAGGAGATCATCGCCCGGGCAGGGCTGCCGCCGCGCCTCGATTGACACTCCCGAAGGCGGGCCGCATCATCCGGCGCACGCAGATGAGCACCTTCTTCTACGAGTACCCGCGCCCGGCATGACTTGATCCCGGTCCGTGACCGGGGGCAGGGCTTGTCGGGCATGAGGCAGAGGCGCGAAACCTCTGCTTTTTTGTTTCTCCGCCAACCAAGCAGGTAGACCGCCGAATGTTCGTCGTCATGGGACCCAGCGCCAGCGAGGCTGAGCTCCTCGGTGTGAAGAGCCGCATCCTCTCGGAGGGCCTCACGCCGTACGAGGACGCATCGGACCCGTCGGGGCTGACGAAGGTCGCGGTCGTCGGCGAGATCGGCAGCCGGCGATCGGCGCTGCTGGCCGCGCTGGCGGAGCTCCCCGGCGTCGAGCGCGTCACGCCGATCTCGCGCCCGTTCAAGCTCACCTCGCGGGAGTTCCACCCGGCCGACACGGTGATCCGGGTCCTCGACGCCGCGGTCGGCGACGGATCGCTCACGGTGATGGCGGGCCCGTGCTCGGTCGAGAGCCGGGAGCAGCTCATGGCCACTGCGACCCGCGTGAAGGCCGCGGGCGCCACGATCCTCCGCGGCGGCGCGTTCAAGCCGCGGACCTCGCCGTACGCCTTTCAGGGCCTGGGCGTCGAAGCGCTTCGATACCTCGCCGAAGCTCGCGAAGAGACGGGTCTGCCGGTCATCACCGAGGTGATGGAGCCGAACCAGGTCGACATCGTCGCCGAGTACGCCGACATCCTCCAGATCGGCACGCGGAACATGCAGAACTACTCGCTCCTCCAGGCCGTCGGGCGCGTGGCGCGGCCGGTGATGCTGAAGCGCGGCTACGGCGCGACGATCGAGGAGTGGCTGATGGCCGCCGAGTACATCGTTTCGTCGGGGAACCCGAACGTGATCCTGTGCGAGCGCGGCATCCGGACGTTCGAGACGTACACCCGGAACACGCTGGACCTCGCGGCCGTGCCGCTCCTGCACTCGCTGACGCATCTCCCCGTCGTCGTCGACCCGAGCCACGCGACCGGCAAGCGGTTCCTGGTCTCGCCGCTCGCGCTGGGGGCCGTGGCGGTCGGGGCGGACGGGATCATGGTGGAAGTCCACCCCGATCCCGACGCCGCGCTCTCGGACTCCGAGCAGCAGCTCACGATCGAGCAGTTCGAGGCGCTGATGATCGACCTCGTGCCGGTGCACGAGCAGGTCAGCGACCTCGAAGGCGTCGTCATGCGTCCGGCGCACGTCGCGGCGCCCGCCGGCGGCGGGCTGTCGAAGCACTGATGGCGACCATCATGGCCGACGTGGCATCGGTGACGCCCGCGCGGAAGCTGCGCGGCCAGCTCACGCTGCCCGGCGACAAGTCGATCAGCCACCGTGCGCTGATGCTGGCGCTGCTCGCCGACGGCGAGACGCGGGTCACCGCGGCTGGCGACGGCGCCGACGTGCGATCGACGGCGTCCATCGCGGAGGCGCTCGGCGCCGAGGTGGACCGCACTCGGCGGCCTGACGGGAACGTCGACTACGTGGTCCGCTCGCCGGGCGCCGGGTCGCTGCTGCAGCCGGACGGTCCGCTGGACTGCGGCAACTCCGGCACGAGCATGCGGCTCTTCTCGGGAATCCTCGCCGGGCAGGCGTTCACGGTGACGCTCGACGGGGATGCCTCCCTTCGCAGCCGCCCGATGGCGCGGGTGATCGAGCCGCTCCGGGCGATGGGCGCGGCTGTCGACGGCACCGACGGCGCACGGCCGCCGCTGCGGATTGCCGGCCGGCCGCCGCTCGATGCGATCGACTGGACAACGAACGTCGCGTCGGCCCAGGTGAAGTCGTCGATCCTGCTCGCCGGGCTCGCGGCCGGGGGCAGCACGACCGTGCGCGAGGCCGTCGCAACGCGCGATCACACCGAGCGGATGCTGCGTGCCCGAGGCGTCGCGGTTCGGGCCGCTCGAGGCGGCGACGGTTCGAACGTGGTCCAGATCGACGGGCCCGCAATGGTGGCGGCGGTCGACCAGGTCGTGCCGGGAGATCCGAGCGCTGCCGCGTTCTGGCTCGTGGCCGCGGCGATCCACGGAGACGCAGAGATCACGCTGCGCGGTGTCGGCGTGAACCCGAGCCGCCGCGCGGTCATCGACCTGCTCGTGCGCATGGGCGCGTCGATCCAGGAGCGCGGCACGCGGCACGAAGGCGTGGGTGAACCGATCGCCGACCTCGTCGCCGAGTCCTCCGACCTCGAGGGCATCGAGCTCTCCCCCGCCGACACCGCCGCCGCCATCGACGAGATCCCGATCCTCTGCCTCGCCGCCACGCAGGCGTGCGGCACGACCGTGATCCGGGGCGCGGGCGAGCTCCGGCACAAGGAATCAGACCGGATCGCGGGCATCATCAACGGGCTGGGCGCACTCGGCGCGACAATCAGCGCCGACGGCGACGAGATCGTCATCGACGGGCCGACCGAGCTGCACGGCGCGACGGTCGACAGCCTCGACGACCATCGCCTCGCACTCACCTTTGCCATCGCGGGACTGGTCGCCACCGGTCGAACCATCATCCGCGGCGCGGACAGCGTCGCCATCTCGTACCCAACGTTCTTCGCCGACCTCGAAAGGATCCGAGCATGAGCAAGCGAGTCGTCCTCATCGGCCACCCGGTCGCGCACTCGCTGTCGGGCGCCATGCAGGAAGCGGCGTTCGAGAAGGTGGGCATCGACGCGAAGTACGAGCTCTGGGACCGCGCCCCGATGGCGCTGCCAGACGCCATCGCCGAGGTCCGCAGCGACGACTTCCTCGGCGCGAACATCACGATCCCGCACAAGGAGCGGGTGGTGCCGCTCATCGACAAGCTCACCGAGGAGGCGCAGGCCACCGGCGCGGTCAACACGCTGACGCGCGAAGGCAAGCGGCTGGTCGGGCACAACACGGACGTGCCGGGCTTCGCGGCCGCGCTCGACAAGCTCGTGGGGCGGCAGAAGATGCCGCGCCAGGCGGTGGTGCTGGGGGCCGGCGGTGGCTCGCGCGCCGTCGTGTACGGGCTGATCCGGGCGGGCTTCCAGCGCGTGATCGTCTTCAACCGACACCTCCACCGGGCCGAGGGGCTCGTGAAGTTCTTCGGCAAGAGCGCGGCGCACATGGAGCTGAAGGCGCAGCCGTGGCACGAGTCGATCATCGAATCGGAGCTGGCGCGCACGAAGGTGCTGATCAATGCCACGTCAATCGGGCTGAACGACGACACGTCGCCGATCCCGGGCGAGCTGATCACCGGCGACCTGCTCGTGCTCGACCTGATCTACAAGCAGACGAAGCTGCTGCGTGACGCCGCGAAGGCGGGCGCCGCGGCGCACGACGGCGAGACGATGCTGCTCCACCAGGGCGCGGCCGCGTTCACGCTGTGGACCGGCTCCCCCGCCCCGCTCGAGGTCATGCAGGACGCGCTGGCTGCGGCGCGCGCCGGCGGCGTTCGCTCTGCCGAAGGTGAGCCCGCGGGCGACGGCGCGGGTGCGGGGGAGGGCGCGGACGTTGACGCCGGGGCCGCCGCGACGGAGGCTGCGTCGTCCGCGGGGTGATGCGATGACCACCCCGTTCCGGTTCCTGACCGCGGGCGAGTCCCACGGCAAGACGCTCGGCGTCACGATCGAGGGTGTCCCTTCGGGCCTCGCGCTGTCCGAGGCGGACCTCCGTCGAGACCTGGCGCGGCGCCAGCTCGGCTACGGCCGGGGCGCGCGCCAGCAGATCGAGACGGACCGGGCCGAGATCGTGGCCGGGGTGCGGCATGGCAGGACGCTCGGGTCGCCGATCCTGCTGCTCGTCGCGAACAAGGACTGGGAGAACTGGACCCAGGTCATGTCGGTCGAGGCGCTGTCCAAGGAGGTCGCCGCGGAGCTGGCAGCAAAGGCTGAGGGCGGCGACAAGAAGGCCACGCCGGTCACGCGCGTGCGGCCCGGCCACGCCGATCTCGCGGGCGCGCTCAAGTACGACCACGCGGACGTGCGGAACGTGCTGGAGCGCGCGTCGGCGCGCGAGACCGCGGCACGGGTGGCTGCCGGCGGCGTGGCACGTGCATTCCTCAAGGAGCTCGGCGTCGACGTCTGGTCGTTCACCGCCGAGGTCGGTGGCGTCGCGGTAGACCCCGCGCGGGCGACCCGCTCGCGCGAGGAGGCCGACGCATCGCCCCTGCGCTGCCCGGACCCCGAGGCGGAGGCCGCGATGATCGCCCGCATCGACGAGGCACGCGACGCCGGCGACACCGTCGGCGGCGTGTTCGAGGTCGTGGCCACCGGCGTCCCGATCGGGTTCGGGTCGTACGTGCACTGGGACCGGCGGCTCGATGCCGCCCTCGCCGCCGCGGTCATGAGCATCAACATCGTGAAGGGCGTCGAGCTCGGGCTGGGGTTCGAGCAGACACGCCGGTTCGGCTCGCAGGTCCACGACGTGATCGAGGGCCGCGGCGAGGCGGGCGCCTGGATCCATCGATCCAACAACGCCGGCGGCCTGACCGGCGGCGTCTCGAATGGCGAGCCGATCGTGGTTCGCGGCGCCGTGAAGCCCATCTCCACCCTCGCCCGGCCACTGCCGTCGGCGGACCTGCTGACCGGGAACGCGGTCGAGAAGGCCCATTACGAGCGGTCCGACATCTCGGTCGTGCCCGCGGCCGGGGTCGTCGGCGAGGCGATGGTCGCGCTGACGCTCGCGACGGCGATCCTCGAGAAGCTCGGTGGCGACTCGATGGCCGAGGTGAAGGACTCGATGGGCCGCTGGCGCGCGCGACTGGCCGCAATCCCCGGCGGATCCGACGCGCCGAGCGACGCGCATGGCGACGCGCCCGATGGCGGCACGCCCAGCTCCGGCGGGGACGACTGAGCCGGTGGAGCTCGTCGTGGTCGGGCTGCCCGGGAGCGGGAAGACGGCCGTGGGACGGCGGGTCGCGGCGCGCCATGATGCCGCGTTCGTCGACCTCGACGAAGAAATCGAGCGGGTTGCCGGCCTTCGTATTCCGGAGATCTTCGAAGCGGAGGGCGAGGCAGGGTTCCGGCGTCGCGAGCGCGCCGCGATCGAGGCGCTCGGCGCCGTGGACCAGTCCCCGGTCCTGACGCGGGTCATCGCGCCCGGCGGGGGGGCGATCGTGGATCCGCGCAATCGCTGGCGCCTGTTCCGGGGAAGGCGGGTCGCGTGGCTGGACGTGCGCACCGAGGTCCTCGCGCAGCGCCTGCGTCGGTCGCCCAATGTCCGGCCGCTCATCGCGGGCCGCGATCCGATGGGCGCCATCCGGGAGCTGAACGCGGCCCGAGCGCCGTTCTACCAGGCCGGGTCGCGGGTCGTGGGCGTGGCGGAGATGAGCTCGGTGATCGCCGCGGTTGACGACATGACGCGCGAGCCCGCGGTGGCAGGCACCGTGCTGCTGCGCTCCGAATCGCGGCTGGGCCGCATGGTCATCGGCGACGGCATCCTCGCGCGGGAGCTGGCCGCCGCGCTCCGCGACCTGGAGGCGCGCCGAGCGATCCTCGTCTCCGAGCCAGGTGCCTGGGCTGCCGTCGGCCAGCAGCTGGCAAGCGAGCTGGCGGCCACGGGGCTGGGCGTCGAGCACGTGCTGCTGCCGCAGGGCGAGGACGCCAAGCGCCTGTCCGTGATCGAGACGGCGGCGAACGAGCTTGCGCGCCTGCGCGTCGAGCGGCGCGAGCCGATCGTCGCGGTCGGTGGCGGCGCGCTCGGGGATGCGGCGGGGTTCCTCGCCGCCACGTACCTGCGTGGCGTCCCATGCATCCAGGCACCCACCACCCTCGTCGCGCAGATCGATTCCTCGATCGGTGGCAAGACCGGCGTCGACCTGGCCGCGGGCAAGAACCTGCTCGGCGCGTTCCACCAGCCGGCAGCGATCGTGATCGACATCTCCGTCCTTGCCTCGCTGGACGTGCGGCAGCGACGAGCGGCGCTCGCGGAGGCGGTGAAGATGGCGGCACTCGGGGACGAGCGGCTGTTCGCGACGCTGGAGTCGGAGGGGCTCGCCATCGCGGCCGGAGACGCCTCCGCGGTGACATCCGGGGCGCTCGCGGAGGTCATCGAGCGGGCGGCACGGGCAAAGGTCGAGGTCGTCCTGGCGGACGAACGCGAAGCTGGCTCGCGGCTGTCGCTCAACCTGGGACATTCGCTCGGTCACGCCATCGAGGCGGCCGCGGGCTTCTCGGGGCTCCTGCACGGCGAGGCGGTCGCGTATGGCTTGCGCGCGGCAGCGCGGATCGGCGAGGCTCGCGGGGTCACGCCGCCGCCGCGCGCAGCCCGGATCGAACGGCTCCTCGACGCCCTCGAGCTCGGCACGGCGCCGACGGGCCTGGATCTTGCGGAGGTGCTCGGCTTCATGGCAACCGACAAGAAGCACGCGGGGGGCTCGCTCCGCTGGGTGCTGCCCACCGCGGACGGCTACACGATCGACGCGGCGGTGCCGGAGGAGCTGGTGCTTGACGTCGCCGGCGGGGTGCTGGCCGGCCGCGTTTCCGGGGTCCGCTCGTGAGCCGCATCCTCATCCTCCAGGGCCCGAACCTGAACCTGCTCGGGACCCGC